>NZ_WKZF01000003.1:0-194791 GCF_009678325.1 Finegoldia sp. BIOML-A1 | reverse complement strand
CTCTTGTTTAATACAAGTGTTACGGCTGCAGTTAATGTTGTTTTACCGTGGTCAACGTGACCTATTGTACCAATGTTAACATGTGGTTTTGTTCTTTCAAATTTAGCTTTACTCATTTATATAAGCCTCCTATTTATTATTCTTTTTTCCTATTACTTCTTCTGCAATCGAGTTCGGAACTTGTTCATAATGATCCATTTGCATTGAATATGTTGCACGACCTTGAGTTTTTGATCTTAAGTCTGTTGCATATCCAAACATTTCTGCCAATGGAATGTACGCATCTAATACGTGTACACCATTTTTAGGATTCATACCGTCAATCTTACCTCTTCTTGATGAAACGTCTCCCATTACATCTCCCAAATATTCATCTGGAGTTGTGATTTCAACTTTCATTGTTGGTTCCAATAAGATTGGTTTTGCTTTAGCAACTGCTGCTCTGAAGCCCATTGAACCGGCAATTTTGTATGCCATTTCTGATGAGTCGACATCGTGGTAAGAACCATCTAAAAGAGTAATCTTCATATCAAGCATTGGATATCCACCTAAGATACCTGTTTGAGCTGCTTCTTCAGCACCTGCTTGAACTGATGGAATGTATTCTTTTGGAATAGCACCACCGACAATTGCGTTAATAAATTCGATACCATTTGCTTCTTCAGGATTGTCAATTGGTTCAACTCTAAGAGTACAATCACCGTATTGTCCACGTCCACCTGATTGTTTAACGTATTTTCCTTGAGCTTCAGCTGCTTGAGTGATTGATTCTCTGTAAGCAACTTGTGGATTACCGATGTTAGCTTCTACTTTGAATTCACGTAAAAGTCTATCAACGATAATTTCAAGGTGAAGTTCACCCATACCAGAGATTATAGTATCGCCAGTTTCTTCATCTGTATATGTTCTAAATGTTGGGTCTTCTTCTGCAAGTTTTGCAAGAGCAATACCCATTTTTTCTTGACTTGCTTTTGTTTTAGGTTCGATTGCTACCGAAATTACTGGATCTGGGAATTCCATGTTTTCAAGGATAACTTCGCTATCCATATCACATAAAGTGTCCCCTGTTGTTGTATCTTTTAATCCGATAATAGCTACGATGTCTCCAGCGTATGCTTTATCAATTTCTTCACGCTTGTTAGCGTGCATCATTAAGATACGACCAATTCTTTCTCTCTTACCTTTTGTTGAGTTGTAAACATAGCTTCCTGACTCAACACTTCCTGAATAAATTCTTGTGAACGCAAGCTTACCAACATATGGGTCAGTTGCGATTTTGAATGCTAATGCTGCGAATGGTTCTTCATCTGATGATTTTCTTGTAGTTGGCTCATCAGTTTGAGGATCCACACCTTTGATATCTGGTACATCAGTTGGTGCTGGCATATAATCAACGATAGCGTCCAATAATGGTTGAACACCTTTGTTCTTATATGCAGAACCACAAAGTACTGGGTTCATTGCGTTAGCAATTGTTGCAGTTCTTATAGCTCTTTTGATTTCTTCTTCAGTTAATTCTTCACCTTCAAGGTATTTTTCCATTAACTCTTCATCGTGTTCTGCTATGTTTTCTAATAATTCTGCTCTATATTTTTCAGCTACTTCTACTAAGTCACTTGGAATATCTTCAACAGTGAATTCTGTTCCTAGTTCGTTTTTGTAGATATTAGCTTTCATTGTAATAAGATCAACTACACCTACGAATTTATCTTCAGCTCCGATAGGAATTTCGATAGGTACAGCATTTGCTCTCAATCTTTCTCTAATAGTGTCAACAGACATGAAATAATCAGCGCCTGTTGCATCCATTTTATTGATGAAGCAAATTCTTGGTACGCCATATTTATCAGCTTGTCTCCAAACAGTTTCTGATTGTGGTTCTACACCGCTTTTCGCATCGAATAAAGCAACTGAACCGTCAAGAACTCTAAGAGATCTTTCTACTTCAACTGTGAAGTCAACGTGACCCGGTGTATCGATGATATTGATTCTGTTACCTTTCCAGAAACAAGTTGTTGCTGCAGAAGTAATTGTAATACCTCTTTCTTGTTCTTGAACCATCCAGTCCATTTGAGCGGCACCGTCATGAGTGTCCCCAATTTTATGGATTTTACCTGAATAGTATAAAATACGTTCAGTAACTGTCGTTTTACCGGCATCAATATGGGCCATTATACCAATGTTTCTTGTATCTTTTAATGAAACTTGTCTAGCCATTTTTTCTCCTTACTTACTTTCCGATAGATTAGTATCTATAATGTGCAAAAGCCTTATTAGCTTCAGCCATCTTGTGTACGTCTTCTCTCTTCTTAACTGATGCACCAGTGTTATTAGCTGCATCCATGATTTCTTTAGCTAACTTTTCAACCATAGTTTTTTCACCACGAGCTCTTGTATAAGTTGTTAACCATCTCAAACCTAAAGTTTGTCTTCTTTCTGGTCTAACTTCGATAGGAACTTGGTAGTTAGCTCCACCTATTCTTCTAGTTTTAACTTCTAAGATAGGCATAATATTGTTCATTGCTTTGTAGAATACTTCAAGAGCGTCTTCTCCTGTAGTTTCTTTGATAATATCAAAAGCACCATAAACAATTTTTTGGGCAGTACCTTTTTTTCCGTCTAACATAATGTTGTTGATAAGCTTAGTAACTGTCTTATCATCGTAAACTGGATCTGGCATTACCTCTCTTTTTTGAACATGTCCTTTTCTTGGCACTTCGCTTCCCTCCTTACTATTTAGTATTTCTCAGGTACTCGAATTACATCGCTGTGCTATAAATGTATATTAAAATCTTTTATTCACACTAATACCTTTTGTTTTTGTTTTATTTCTTTGGTTTCTTAGCACCGTACTTTGAACGACCTTGCATTCTGTTTTGAACAGCTGCAGTATCCAAAGCACCTCTGACAATGTGGTATCTTACCCCTGGTAAGTCCTTTACTCTACCACCTCTGATTAATACAACACTGTGTTCTTGTAGGTTGTGTCCGATACCTGGAATGTAAGATAAAACTTCCATACCATTAGTTAAACGAACTCTGGCAACCTTACGAAGTGCTGAGTTAGGCTTTTTAGGAGTCATAGTTCTTACTGAAGTACATACGCCTCTTTTTTGAGGTGAGTTAGCTTCTGTATAGCTTTTTTTGATGCTGTTGAAGTTACGACTCAAAGCTGGTGAATCAGATTTGTAAGTTTTAGATTTTCTTCCTTGTCTTACTAATTGATTAATTGTTGGCAAATTTTCCACCTCCTGAATTTTTTTATGCATAAAAAAAGAATATACAAGATATTCTTATTTATCCTTGTATATTCTATCATTAACATTATGATATGTCAAACAAATTCTTAGTTTTTTGCATATTTTTATTTTAAATTCCGAAAATTTCTTTGTATCGTTCTTGAGAAGTTTTCGAACGTCTTTTGATATCCAAAATCTCAATATTATTTTCTATAATAATAGACAAAATATCATTAATACTATTGTTGTTTAAGCTTATCATATTTTTGTCCATATTAAAACCCTTGGACTTCAAAACAGATGATAATTTTTCGTTATCGTTTGAAATAATCTCTATAAATTTTTCATTTTCCAAAACTTCTTCCAAAATTTTCCCGTCTTTTAAGAACAAAATATTATTGGTTATTTCATCGATATCGTTTAAAGAGTGACTGGATATTAAAATTCCCTGTCCATCTTTTGCTTTCTTCTTTATAAGAGCCATCATCTTTATAACGCTAGTTGGATCAAGACCAGAAAGCGGTTCATCAAGCAATATAATATCTCTTTGTGGCAAGAAATCCATCGCAAGCATCAGCTTCTTTTTCATCCCCAAAGAATACGAACCAGTCTTGCTTTTTACAAAACTTTCAATTCCTATTTCTTTGATAACCCTATCCACATCATCCTTGGTTCTTTTATAGACATTTTTGATATAGTTCAAATAATCCATGCCGTACAAGTTTTCATCCAAGATTTTCTCATCTTTGAAAAAAGAAATATGATTAAAAATCTTCTCATCCTTAAACTCTTTGCCGTCTACCAAAACTTGTCCGCCATCTCTTTTAAGAAGATTAGTCATAGTATTCATCAAAGTAGTCTTACCAGAGCCATTCGGGCCTACCAAAGCCTTGATTTGTCCTTTTTCAATACTAAAAGATATATCGTGAAGTATCTTTTTCTTTCCGTAACTTTTTTCAATATTTACTACTTCTAACATTATTTCCTCCTGCCAAATGAAACTCTGCCCAATACATAAAACAATATTGAACTAATCACAAGAACTACAACAGCCATCACCATCGTGTAAGAATTCTGTCTTATCAACGCCGACAAAAATCCCGTAGATACAAATCCCGAATCCACATAGTTAAATGGAATAAAAGATCCGATTGCTCCCATGTATTTAAATGCGGTAAATGGAATTATCAATGCAATTATAGATATTAATATCGTAAATAGTTTGTTAGTAGCAGTGTACATAGAATTTACAAACATACTGATAAATATCGTAAACAACACAGTTATTGTAAAAGATTCTAGTATATACACCAGAAATGGACCAACATTTGAGTAAATAATTCCACCGTCCACAATATAGTTAATAATTGGAAAATCACTGTCTGCAAATCCACCCATAATACCACCAGCTAAGAATAATACCAAAACTGCAACGATGTTTATACCAATCGCGTATATTACGCTTTCCATTATCTTTGACTTGTACGATTTTGTTCGACTTACAGGAAGTACTGATTTAAGTTCAAGCTGCTTATTCGATTTTATAATAGTAGATGTGAACAGCAATACCGCAAACACAATCAACACTACATTAAATTTAAGATAGAAGTAATCGTGTAACATCGCAAAAGCATTAGTTCTCTCTGATATTCCATGAGTAATGTAGTAATTGATTTTAGGCAAAATTCCCTTGAAGCTATCCACATCAAATGGATTATAATCAATTCCTAATTCCGGAATATAATATTTGTCAGTTGGCATAATGTTATTGGTTATCATGTATTTTTGTTTGAAGAATGCTCCTTCAAGTGCAAAATCGTTGAATACGTCCACCATTCCAGTTGTTTCGCTAGCTGCACCATTATAAAAAACAACATTAAACTCAGTTACCCTTTCCTTATTCAAATTGTTGAACTTTTGAGGAGATTTGTATCTATTTTCATAAGCTTCGAAGTATTTGTTCTCATTTTCGCAAAATTCCAAAGTATTTGAATGAGAATCTATCATTTCATTTGCTCTTTTGCTATTGCCATATTTTGCCTTAATCTCATCAATATACCTATATTCCCAATTTTCCTTAGTAGAATTAAGATCGTTATATTCTTTAATTTGAGTGGAATTAAAATTGTGCCAATTGTTTTGTAAACAGATATTTCCAACCAAAATAGCACACACTACAAACAATATCAAAAACCCATTAAATGATAATACACAGTTTTTCACGGAACCTTTTAAGTTGAATACATTTCGCTCTTTGTATGTATCATGTGATGTGAATTCTTTTCTCCTGTTCAAAAAAATCGTACCTTTAGCTGATATCAAAAGCATAACCACGGTTGAAATTACTGGTTTTATCGAGTACGATTTGAACAAGCTTAGAGGATTGTATGCATGATTGAAGAAATTAAAATCAACCAATAGCAAACTCATTATCAAAATCAAAGTAAAGTACTTTACTTTGGTATTTTGTATAAGTTTATCAACAAAAGAAAACGCAAATCCAAACGACATAGTTATTAACGCAAAAGGAAATACACTCTTTAAAAATGTGGACAAAGGCGTTCTCATAACGTATGAGTATTCTCTTATCGAACCACCCCTGTCCTGAACAGTCCTAATAACAAATGTAGAGTCATAGTGATATGTTAAATCACCCACACCATTTCCAGTTAGTAAGGATGCCACTAATAATGTAAGTAAGGAAATGAAAATATACATCAATATCATACACATAATAATACCAAAATTATTTGCCACATCCTTTATTTTGGAATTCGATGTTACGCTGGTTATATCATCTTCTCTCATTGTGAAAATCATCACGAAGCCTAGTAGAATTATTGGCACAGCTCCAAAAATTACACCAGCTTCATCAAATATCACTTTGCTGAAACTGTGATTGTCATTCTCGTCAATCAATCTATCTTCTACGGAGTTTCTCTCTTTTAAGAAATTTATGTAGCCTTCTGATATCAGTACATTTCTTCTAAGCTCCTTCGGATTATCCATGTTCTCATCTGTATTGTACTTACTATTCAGAGCATCCAATTCATTAGTGTACTTTATGATATCCTTTTCATTATAATTAGACTTATCATACTTGTAGTTTTCATCAAGCCCATGAGCTTTCATCAAGTTTTTTAATACATTTTTCCCTTCATTTAGGTACGCTTTGTGGTCTTCGTAGCTTTTTTTGTCAGGTTCTTCCGGTGTTATTTTCTTCCAATTAGTTTTTTTGATGATCAACTCATCCCAACTAATATTATTAGAAATGAAGATATCATTTGAAAAAAGAAAATCAAACGCATGGTTTGTTGTATTAAAATGTAAAAAAAAAGCAACAATTCCCATAGTTATAGAAAACAGAATCAAAAATGGAATCATCTTGTATCTGTATAATTTTTTTAGTTTGTAAGTAAACATTTTTGTCTCCTTTAACTTAAAAATATTTGGTAAAAGTCGGCAAAAACCGACTTTTACCTAAATAAACATTAATATCTGTATCCTCCACCAGGACTAGGACCACCGCCCGTAAATCTATAAACAGTTCCAGAGTATTTATAATACGAAACTCCATTTTTCTCATAAGCAGATCTTGTAGATCTATACAAATAACCTTTATAACCCGCACTTTCGTACCAATATTTTGTTCCAACATTTCTCATAGTTATTGTTACATACTTTCTTTGTTCATACTGTGCTTCAATTGGAGGCTTATCAGCAGATTTCGCTTGTGTCAAAACCGGTGCCATCATTAAAAGACCAGTAAGTAATAGTGTTCCTTTAATTGTTTTGTTTAAATTTTTTCCCATGTTAATTCCTTTCTTTTATTTATTGATAATTATCTTTAAGGTACCTTACAATTAAATATTATACTTATTTTTAGTTTTTGTCAAGTGTTTTCCTAAAAATAAATATCACATTTTTAATTTTATTAAATTGATTTCTGGTCGATTAAATATCCTTGGAACTACGGTCTTTTCCTTGGTAAGTCCACGTGACACAATCAGTGTATAATAGTCGTTGTACATTCCTCCTGCGTATTTTGGAAACAAACCTTGTCCCGGAGATATAATACCATTTAATATAAAAGGAATCCTCCATTGTCCACCGTGAGTGTGCCCTGATATCATCAAATCGAAATTTTTTAGATTTTTCTTGAAATAATAATCTGGTTTGTGAATCAAACAGATATTAAAATTTTCTGAATTTAATTTTTCATCTAAATCATCTAACTTGTTTTCATAATCATCCAAAATTTTTCCAGATGAATCGTCCACTCCGATAAGTTTAATGTTGTTTGATAAGAACACTTCTTCATTATTGAGAATTTGTACATTATATTTTCTGATTGCCTCATCTATTTCTACCAGATTTTCTATTCTTTTTTCGTGATTTCCATGAACATAGTACATCTTTTTACCAAGTTGTTGCAATTGTTCCAGTAATTCAAATGCTTTTTTGGGTTTTAATTTGTCATCTAAAATATCTCCACCCAACAAAATCACATCACAATCGACCGATTTTATTTTATCCATTAATTTCTTTTGATTTATTCCATAATCGCATGAATGAAGATCCGATAAGAATAATATGTCCATTTCACGGTCAATCTTTTCAGATTTTATTTCGTACTGTATTATGTTAATTTTGTACGATATCGATACTAATAAAAATAATAATATCAATGCGGATATAATTAAATACATTTTTCACCTCAAATTAAAAAAACCGAGCTACAAAAGCTCGGCTATTGGTGGCTCATCCGGGACTCGAACCCGGGACACCCTGATTAAAAGTCAGGTGCTCTACCATCTGAGCTAATGAACCACGACTACCTTTCTATGATAGCACAATAATATTGTTTTGTAAAGTGTTTTTTACAAATTTTTAAAAAAGAGCAGAATTATTACAAACTCTGCTCTTGATTTTACAATTTCACAATATCTTCTTTGTCGAATGCAAAGTATTGTGCTATTCCATTTTTGTATTCTACGTCGATTTCTCCTTCGATTAAAGGAAGAATGTAGTCCATAAATTCGTCGTCGATTTGAAAATGGCTGTCTGTGTATTTTGGAATTATCATTTTCGTTTTATTGGCAACTTTTTCTATATCTACAAGTTCGAATTCTGTCTTGTAAGGTTTGTTGGAAATTCTTTTGATTCCTACCATTTTACCTGAATGATTTTCTACACATTCTACAGAAAATTCTCCAACTTCAAATGATTCTTCAATGTCTGTCTTGGATGCAAATGACATGTCACATCGTTGAAGTATGTTCAGTTCAATACTTCTAATTGGCATATCGTAAATTTCTTTTAATTTATCTCTGATTATGTGAGATGGCCCTTGCAATTGTGCATGGCCGAACTTGTCTTTCTTGCCAGATGTTTTGGATATGAAGTTATTGGAAGAATCTTTAATACCTTCACTTACTAAAATCAAAATATTATCCGTTCTCTTGAAGTTTTCATTGATTTCCTTGACTAGGTTATCAAATTCAAATGTATCTTCACTTATATACACAAGATCTGCTCCAAGGTTACAAAGTTTCTTGGAGATTGCTCCTGCTGCTGTTAACCATCCAGCGTATCGTCCCATGATTTCAACAATAGTTATAGTTCTGTAGTCGTAGATTTCGACATCTTTAGCTATTTCATAGACAGAATTTGCTACAAACTTCGCTGCAGAGCCAAATCCTGGTGTATGGTCAGTTCCAAATAAATCATTGTCGATTGTTTTCGGAGAGCCCATTACATGAATATCTTCTCCAATTTTTTCGATGTATTTGGATAATTGATACACTGTGTCCATTGAGTCATTACCACCAATGTAGATAAAATAATTAATGTTATATGATTTCAAAATTTCCACGATTTTTGCAAGTTTTTCTTCGCTATCTACTTTGTATCTGCAAGATCCCAATGCACTTGCTGGAGTGATTTTTAATCTGTTCAAATCTTCATCTGTTTTGATTTGTGCTTTCAAGTCTATGATTTTAGAATCTAGCAATCCTTGCACGCCGTATAAAGCTCCGTACACATTGTCAAATCCTAGCTCAATTGCTTTTTTATAACAACCAGCCAATGTTGCGTTGATGGCACATGTCGGTCCACCTGATTGTGCTATTAATAAGTTTTTGATAATACCACTCCTTAATATTCTTCTCTTTCAAATCCTTTACCCAATACTTCGTATGCGTCATTTACCGTAATAAATGCACGAGGGTCAAGCTTCTTCAATTTTTTCTTCAAATAAGCAACTTGTCCTCTCTTTAAAACGCAGAATATTATATCTTGTTCGTTATTCAAATAAGCACCTTCTCCGTGTAAGAAAGTGACACCACGATTCATATCTTGCATAATAATATTTGCAACTTCTTCGTTTTTCGAAGTTATTACGAAAACTTGTTTAGTTTCACCTATTCCCAATTCGATTTTATCCAAAACTCTGTAAGCTACAAACATCGAAATAATAGTATAAAATCCTTTATCAATACCATACAATGCACTACCTATAGCTATGATTACTGCATTACAAGCCATGAGTACATTTCCTATTGAAATATCTTTTTCGTTTTTCATAATAGCAGCTATGATATCCAAACCACCACTGCATGTACCAAATCTAAAAAGCGTACCCATCGACGTGCCATTTATCGCTCCACCAACCACAGCTACAAGCATATCATCTTTTAAGATAAATGGATTTGGAAGATAATGGAACAATGTCAAATATATTGACAACACAATGGTAGAAATCGCTGCGTAATTTACAAATTGTCTAGTTAAGTATTTGTATCCAATAATCATAATTGGAATATTAAGTAAGAACACTGTAACTCCTGTAGGAATTCCCGTCATATATTGAACCAACAATCCAATACCAGTAGAACCACCACTTAGAAAGTTCTTTTGACTGAAGAAAAAGTCAATTGCAACGGCAGCCAATAAGTTAGCCAACAAAATTGAAATGATTTTCTTCTTGGCTTCATGTCTATTACCAAAATTTTTTACAAAAAAATCCGTTTTACTCATTATTTTATAAATCCTAATCTTTCTTTAATATATACATCCCATATAAACAAAGCCACAGCAATGACAACGAATGTGTAGTTTTCATCCTTTACATCCAATGTAAACTTTTCATAGATGCTGAAACCTTTCTTGTTTAATTCTATATTGCCAAAATCTAGTACATTGATATGTTTAAAATCAGAAATATCAATTACTTTGTCGTTGTCGTATTTAATAGTGTTAGACATGTCAGACTCTAATGTAAAATTGACATTCTTGGAATTTATTACGTATTTTTTGTTATTATCATAAAAAATACGTTCAACCTTCATCACGACATCTTCGTTTTCATCGTAAAACACAAAGTTTGATCCCTTGTCAAAGCTTGACCCAATGAATGCATCGAAAAACGAAGTGCTATTTCCTTCCTTATATCCTGAATAGATAAGCTTATCATCCGATAAAATTCTAAATCTATCCTTTATGTCTTTGTTAATATAAAAATCGTAAATCATAATCAATCTTTCTTTGATAATTAAAAGTTTAATAATAAAAAATCAGGCCATAGGCCTGATTTATAAACTATTTACTCTTTTTCTTGTTAACTGCTTCTTTTAAAGATTTACCAGCTTTAAATACAGGCGCATTTGATGCAGGAATTTGAATTTTTTCTTCAGGATTTCTTGGGTTTCTTCCTTCACGAGCTTTTCTTTCTCTTGATTCAAATGTACCAAATCCTACTAATTGTACTTTTTCACCTTTTGCTAATGTTTCTTCAACAGTTTTAATGAATGCGTTTAAAGCTCTTTCGCTTTCTACTTTTGATAGCTCACTTTTTTTAGCTATACTAGTTAATAATTCAGATTTATTCATCTTTTCCTCCTTAAATTTTCAAAATAGTTAAAACCTATTTTAAATACAGTATACAGTAATATTTTTTTTATTTCAAGTGTTTTGACTGAAAAAACAGCGTTTTTTTATTAAAAATTAGTAAATTTTTACGCCCATATCCTTTTTTTGTTTTTCAAATTCTTTTTGAACTTTTTCTTGGATAATTTTGTTGGAAATTGCTGTCTTAACATTTTGTTTATTTGCATCAGTCATCTTATCTAATTCAGTAACTTTACTGTTAAGTTTGATGATGTGATATCCAAATTCTGTCTTAACAGGTTTTGAAACTTCACCTGGTTTCATTTTCTTTAATGCATCAGAAAATTCTTTTACCATTGTAGATGATAAGAAATCACCTAATTTACCAGAATTTTGCTTAGCTGATGGATCTTCTGATTTTGCTTTGGCAACTTCATTGAAGTTCTTACCATCTTTTACTTCTTCGTAAGTTTTGTTTGCTAATTCTGATTTTGCTTTAAGCTTAGTGTCGTCCAAGTTTTTACCCTTGTCATCCTTACCAGAAAAAAGAATGTGATCTGCGTTATATTGAGTATAAGTGTCTAAGTTTTTGTCAAATTCGTCTTTGATTTCTTTGTCAGATGGTTTGAAGTCTTTTTCAAATTGTTGAGAAAGTTTTTTGTTCTTCAATTGTTTTTCGATTTGTTCTTTCAAAGCTTGTTCTGTCATATTTTCTTTTTTAAGTTGTTCTTTGAATTTGTCTGCTCCACCTAATTGTTTTTGAAGCTTGTCAACTTCTGCTTGAACTTCCTTATCAGACACTTCAATTTTTTTATCTTTCATTAATTTGTTTGCGATTTTTTCGTTAATTAGCATATCAATGATTTTAGGTTGGATTTGCTTCAAAGCTTCCTTACCTTGTTCAGTGTTAGGGTTGAAAATATCTTGTCCATAATATTGTTTGTAATCTTCCATTACCTTGTCAACATCTTTTTGGTAGATGTATTCTTTGCCAATCTTTGCCACTGCTCCGTCTGGTTTTTTAGAACATCCTGTTACCATTACCATCATCACAGCTAATACAATTGCTAAAAATTTCTTCATTTTTCCTCCAATTATTTCTCATTATCCTTCAAAAGTATCGATAATACTTCGATAGGATCTCTTAAATTTTTGTCCTCAAATCCCAAAATGATTTTAGGTTTTTCTGACAAATCAAATCTCATTTCTTTTTTGTAATTTTCTGTCAAGTATTTTAATGTTTCTAATGAAATTTTGTCAGGAGAAGAAAATTGCAAGAAAAGTTCTCCCTTTATTTCTTTTATACTTTCAATGGACAATCTCGCGCAGAACGCTTTGATTATAGATACATCCATTATATTAACGATAGGCTTAGGAACATCTCCAAACCTGTCGATTAATTCATCAATTATTTCAGAATAATCATCTTCATCTTGTATAGATGCGATTTTTTTGTAGATATCAATCTTTGTTTCATTCTCAGAAATATAATCTTCAGGAATGTATCCGTTGACTTTGATTTCGATTGTGACTGTATTCTTATTTTCAGAAATAGTTTCTCCCTTGGCTTCTCTGACTGCTTGTTCCAAAAGCTTCACATACAAATCATAACCGATTTTTGCGATGTGACCATGTTGACTTTCTCCCAAAAGATTTCCAGCTCCTCTGAGTTCCAAATCCCTCATTGCGATTTTAAAACCAGATCCAAATTCTGTAAAGTCTTTTATTGCCATAAGTCGTTTTTCGGAAATTTCGGTCAATGATTTTTGCCCTTCATATGTGAAATAAGCAAACGAAGTTCTATCAGATCGTCCAATACGTCCCTTTAATTGATACAATTGCGACAAGCCCATCTTATCTGCATTATAAATTATCATTGTGTTGACATTTTGTATATCAAGACCTGTTTCTATAATAGTTGTGCACAATAGTAAATCATAAATTCCATCTTGGAAGTCGAGCATTACATTTTCTAGCTCTTTTTCATTCATTCTTCCATGAGCTATCGCTATGTTTAATTCAGGAACCAATTCTTTCAATTTAAATTCCATCTGATCAATATCTTCTATTCTATTATACACAAAATATATCTGTCCACCGCGGTCTAGTTCTCTGATTATTGCATCTCTTATCAAACTAGGATTGTACTCTGTAACATAAGTTGATATCGGAGTTCTGTCTTCTGGTGGTTCTTCCAATAAACTCATATCCCTAATTCCCGTCAAACCCATTTGTAAAGTTCTAGGAATTGGAGTTGCTGACAGTGTAAGCACATCTACGTTTTCTCTCATAGATTTTAATTTTTCTTTGTGTCTCACACCAAATCTTTGCTCTTCATCAATTACTAATAATCCCAAATCTTTGAACTTCAAATTTTTCGACAAAATTCTATGAGTCCCCACCAATAAATCTACAAGACCTCTTTGCACATCCTTCATTATTTGTTTTTGACGTGCTGGAGAGACGAATCTGCTCATCATTTCAACTCTGATAGGATAATCTCTGAATCGTTCTTTAATTGTGTTGAAATGTTGTTGTGCGAGAATTGTAGTTGGAACTAAGAATGCAACTTGTTTCCCGTCCATTATAGCTTTAAAACAAGCTCTGATTGCAACTTCTGTTTTTCCGTAACCAACATCACCACACAATAACCTATCCATTGGTCTGTCAGATTCCATATCGGTTTTGATTTCTTCAATGGATCTTACTTGAGAATCTGTTTCTTCATAAGGAAATGAATCTTCAAACTCCCTTTGCCATTCAGTATCTTGAGAAAACTGATATCCTTTTAATTTGGCTCTTTTTGAATATAATTCAACCAAATCATCTGCCATTTCATCGACTGATTTCTTAGCTTTTTGCTTTGCCTTTGCCCAATCATTTCCACTTAATTTATTTAATGAAGGCTTTTTGATGTTGCCACCGCCGATGTATTTTTGGACCAAATTCATCTGATCCGTTGGAATCATCAGCCTGTCATTTGCTTTATATTGAATTACAATGTAATCTTTTTGTATTCCATTTACATCGATTTTTTCAATTCCCTTGTACTGACCAATCCCGTGATTTTCGTGTACCACGTAATCATCGATATTCAAATCAGAATAATTTACAATATCCTGACCGGTACTTTTTTTCTTCTTACGTTTTCGAATTTGTTTTTCGCGTCCGAAAATTTCCTTATAAGTAATTATCAAATACTTAGGATCTTTTATTTCAAAACCATTTGGCAAATTCTTCTGAGTAATCAAAACCTGCGACGATTTGATATTTGCATTATAATCTTCAGCTTCAAGAGTTGGAATTCCATTAGTTAAGAACAAATCCTTGAGCATATTTTTTCGTTCGACATTTGCCGCAAACACGATTTGCTTGAATCCCCTTAAACTGTTGGATTTGATATTTTCAACCAAACTGTCGATATTCTTGTTAAAGTTTGGCGCTTCCAATGTTTTAAACTGATACATCGCATTTGATTCGATAAGTCTAGTTCTTTTGACCAAACTTGTAATGTTGACAGAAGTTTTCGCTTTTATCAATTTCAAAATATCGGAAATTGGAATAAGTGATTGTTCGTGCTTGGATAAAACTTCTCCTTTTTCAACCAAATACACGAAATCTTCCAAAAATCTCTTTTCTTTTTCCTTGTAAATATCATAACATCTGGACAAATCTTCAATCAGCATTATGCTGTCATCTAAAAAATAATCAAACACAGTATCATAATCTTTTTTTGTAAGAAAACATGATACCAAGTCGATTTCGTATTCCAAATCACTCCTGATGTATTCCATCAACTTTTCGAATTTGTCCTTGACGTTGTCTACATTTTCTCCAAAAATCGGATGATTAACCCTTTTATCCAGATTTTTCTGAATAGAATTAATAATGGATTCTTTCTTTGATTCTTCAATAATTAATTCGCTGCAACTAATGATGTCGACGAACTTGCAATCTTCAATTGATCTTTGAGTTGATACTTCAAAAAACCTCATAGAATCTATCTCGTCATCGAACAATTCAATTCTCACAGGAAATCTGCTGTGTACTGGAAAAATATCTACAATTCCACCTCTTATGGCAAATTGTCCCTTGGATTCTATGGTGTCTACTCTTTCGTACTTCAACACCTTCAACTTTTCTTGAAGTTCTTCCAAATTTATCAAATCAGTATCTTTGATTGTAAATGCGTATTTTTTTGCTACAGATTTTTTTGTGATTTTCTTCGTTAAAGCATCAAATGTAGTAACTATGATGAATTTTTCGTTGTTTAATAATTTGAACAACACATTTACTCTTTGATCTTCTGCATTATCGTCCAGTGATCTTGCGTTGTACAAGTTAAGTTCTCTGCTTGGGAAAAATTCACAAATATTATCTTCAATATCATTCAGATATTCTGTCAAATTTCTCGCTCTCATATTGTCTTCTACAACTACGACAAGAGGTTTGTCTATGTTTTTGGATGTTGCATACACAAAACTTGCAAAAGCTTCCTTAATGACACCGTGAATGTAAATAGACGAATTATCAGATGATAGCGAATTTAAATATCCCTGAAATTCTGTGTTATCCTCGTAAATTTTAGTTAGAAAATTCATATCAAGCTTTTCCCATTGAAGTTGTTCATAGCATAATCGACATTTTCTTCTACTATTTTGATAGCCGCATCACTTGACATGTCAATTTCTTTTTCTAAAACTTCGAATTCCTTCTTGCTAAATTGTGACAACACAAAATCCTTCAAATCGTAATTGTTGTCATTTTGACCGACAGATACTTTTATTCTTGCAAAATCTTGAGATTGAATAAGATATATAATGGATTTTAACCCATTGTGAGTTCCTGCAGAGCCTTTCTTTTTTATCCTAATAGTTCCGAAAGGAATATCAATGTCATCGCAAATAACAATGAGATTTTCTGCTGATAAATTATAATAATTAAAACAATCCAAGATAGCTTTTCCAGAATCATTCATGTAAGTTGAAGGCTTCATCAAAATCACTTTTTCGTCTCCGATAAATCCCTCACCAATCAACGATTTGAATTTTAATTTGTTCACCTTAATATTCAATTTTTTTGCCAAATCATCTATAACCATGAATCCGGCATTGTGTCTTGTGTATTCGTACTTACTTCCTGGATTACCCAGTCCTGCGATTAAATACATATAATCATTCCATTTCTATCTTTTTTTATTATAAACCCAATCTTTTTTGTTTTCTTGGCGGCTTCTTCCAATTGAAAGTGCACCTTCTTCAACATCCTCAGTAATTGTAGTACCACAAGCAATGAAGCTGTCCTTTTTCAAAGTCACAGGAGCAATCACATTTGAATTAGAACCGACAAACACATTGTCTTCAACCACAGATCTGTGCTTGTTCTTGCCGTCGTAATTTACGAAAATTACTCCACAACCGATGTTGATATTTTCCTTCAAATCACTATCTCCAACATAAGCCAAGTGACCTGCTTTTGTTTTATTGCCAACAGTTGAGTTTTTGATTTCAACAAAGTTTCCAATATGAACATTTTCTTTCAAAACGCTGTTTGGTCTCAAATGAGCAAAAGGTCCGATGTCCGTATTTTTTCCTACGACAGAATTTTCGATGTATGATGATTTAATAACCACGTTGTCATCGATTTTAGAATCCACGATTTCGCAATCGCCCTTAATCAAACAATCACTGCCTATTTCTGTGTTTCCGTAAATCCTGCAAGGTCCAATAATCACAGTGTCCCTTCCGATTTTTACAGATGGTTCTATGATTACAGAATCCGAATTAGAAATAACAACGCCTTCTTCCATGTATTTTTCATTAACTCTTTGTTTTAAAATTTCTTCACAGAAATACAATTGGGCTTTTGTATTTATTCCATAAGTTTCGTTTACATCAGAATGTTTAAAAGTTTTGATAATTTTGCCGTCATTTCTGATGATTTCGAAAATATCTGTCAAATACATCTCGCCTTTTGAATTATCTGTACCGATTTTTTCAATCGACATCTTCAACACATCGCCATTCACAATCATCATGCCGCTGTTGAATTCTTTTATTAATAATTGCTCATCGTTGCAGTCTTTTTGCTCAACGATTTTGAGCAAATTACCCTTTTCGTCCTTTACAATTCTTCCATATCCAAATGGATCGTCGATTTCACTTGTAAGAACTGTTGCAACGGAATTTTGTTGTTCATGGAAATCAAAAAACTTCTTCAACGTTTCTTGCTTTATTAATGGAGTATCTCCCGTTAAAATAATAACTTTATCGCCGTCATTTATTTCATCTAAACATAATTTTACGGCATACCCTGTTCCATATGGATATTGTTCTCCTATATTTTGTTTTACTAGATGAATACTTTCATCTAAGTTTTCTCTTAAAATATCGTAATTATTTCCGCCGACTACTATTTTCTGATCCACAAAATCACAAGCATCCATGACATAATCAATCATAGTCTTGTTCAAAAGTTTGTGTAAAACTTTTGAGTTGTGAGATTTCATTCTAGTGCCTTCTCCGGCAGAAAGTATAATAGCTTTCTTCATTATTCATCTCCTAAAAAATTATCACTACCATTATACTATAAAACAGGAATTTTTGAAGCATATAATGTTAAAATAAGTCAAAGATGTCAAATTATTTTCCAAAATTTGATATAATGTATGTGGTGATTATATGAAAAAATGTATATTAGTATTTTTAACATTAACAATGTTAGTTGGCTGTTCTCAAGAAAAAGGTGGAAATAAACCAGTTCCAAAAGATCCAGCACCGCAAGTAAAAGAAAATGCTGAATCTTCATCTAAAGATTTTGAGAAACACGAAGCCACACTTTATGACAAATTTGACACAGTAATAAGATATAGTTTGTATACAAAATCTGAAAAAGAATTCAATGAGTATTCCAAGTTTATCAACGATGAATTTGATAGACTTCACAAACTATACAGCACTTACGAAAATTTCGATGGCGTGGATAATGCAAAGACAATCAACGATAACGCAGGAGTTAAACCTGTAAAAGTCGACAAGGATTTGTTTGATTTAATCAAATTGTCAGTAGAAGATTATTCCAAATACAATAAGAAAACAAACATCGCATTTGGTTCTGTAACTGATTTGTGGAAACAGTACCGAGACAATGCTCTTGAAAAGAAAAAAATAGAAATTCCTTCAGCAGATGTTTTGAAAGAAAAAAATCTTCACACAAGTATCGACAACATCGTTTTGGATGAACAAAATAGCACAGTTTTCTTGAAAGATAAAGATTCAAGACTAGATTTGGGTGCCACTGCAAAAGGATACGCCACAGAAAAAATAGCCCAAGAAGTAGAAAAACGTGGACTAAAATCGGGAATTATTTCAGCAGGTGGAAACGTCAGAACAATTGGAAAACCAATTATAAAAGGAAAAGACAGCTGGGTAGTTGCAATCCAAAATCCTAATTTGAATGAAGAGCCAGACAAACAATACGTCGCAATCTTGAAAATACCGGAAACAACATCTATGGTTACAAGTGGTGATTATCAAAGATTTTACGTTTACAACAACAAAAAATACCATCACATAATTGATCCAGATACACTAAATCCAGCAGATCATTTTAGATCAGTAACAATCGTCACAAAAGATTCTGGACTTGCAGATTTTCTATCTACAACAGTTTTCGTTATGAATTACGAAGAAGGTAGAAAATTGGTGGACTCTATCGATGGAGTTGAAGCATTTTGGGTATTAGAAAACAACGACATCAAATACACTGACGGCTTAAAAGACATTATGGAACTAGAACAATAGAATCAATAAAATAGTATGATATTTTATTGAATATGTGATAGAATATTATTGTTATTAAATCAAACATAAGGAGGATTTTTATGCACCCAATGATAAAAAGATTTGTGGATTCAGAGTTTTTAGATGAACAACAAGCAGAATTCATCGAAAAAGCAATTGAAAACCACGAAAATATTATTATTTCAGGACATAGATCAACAGGAATCAGACAATTATTAGCTATTATGATGGGCATTGCTAAGAAACAATTCAAATCAATTCAAGTTAAAGGATTAGAAAGCATGGACGAAGATGCTGAATACTATTTAATTCCTGGTATCGACACAGAAGAATTCGAAGATATCGTTCAAAAAGCATTCGATAAACCAAATTCTTCACTAATCACAATCAAAGAACCAGAACACCCATACTCAATTATGAAAATAATGAAAAAAGGTGGAAAAAATTCAGGAGATTACACAAAAGTTGTAAACTTCTTAGAAGCTCGTAAAATCGATGGCGTTCCATTCATGATTAGTACAACAAAAATGACTTATAATGAAAAACATGGAATCGACAAGGATAAAGTAGAAAGATTCAAAGCTTTCTAATAATTGATTAATTAAATTAAGAGATAACTCGTTGTGAGTTATCTCTTTTTTTGTTTAATAAAAAAACTGATGAAATACACGTTTCACCAGTTAAAAATTTATTATCTATTTTATTGTCTATTAATCAGGAATAAATGAACCTTCTGATTTGTCGTTTTCAAGCATATCTTTTAATGTGTACCATGAAAGAACGGCACATTTTACTCTTGCTGGCAATGTGGATATGCTTTGGAAGCACACTGCATCTTTCAGAACTTTTAGTTCTTTCCTATCAGTGATTTCTCCTTTTATCATGGATATGAATTTATTGCACAAGTCTATTGCATCACTTACTGATTTTCCTTTGATTACATCGCACATTATGGATGTGGATGCTTGTGATATAGCACATCCCATTCCAGTGTATGCAATGTCTTCAATTGTATCATCTTGAACTTTTAATTGCAATGTGATTTCATCTCCACAGCTTGGATTGTGTCCCAACTCACAATGAGTTGGATGTTCCAATTCACGTCTGTTTGATTTATCCCTGCTTTTTTCCAATATTAATTCTGTATATAAACTACCTAGTTCCAATTCTCATCAATCTCCTTACGTCTTCAAGATGTTCAATGAAAAAGTCAACTTCTTCAAATGTATTATAGAATGCAAAGCTTGCTCTGCATGAGAAATTTGTCTTCAAATATCTGTGAAGTGGTTGTGCACAATGGTGTCCACTTCTAATTGCAATTCCGTAACTATCCATAATACTTGCAACATCATGTGGATGAGCTTCTTTGAAGTTAAAATCTAAAACTGGAGATCTGTGAGTGTCACTTGTTGTGTAGACATCGATAATGTCGGATTTTTGTTTGATTTTGTCATAAGCATAATCCATTAATGCTTTTTCATAATCTCTAATATTTTCTATTCCGATTTTTTCGATGTAATCTATCGCTGCTATTAATGATTTTACAGATCCTACATCTTGTGTTCCTGCTTCAAACCTTCCTGGAGCATCCAAGTACGATGATTTATCTTCAAACACATATTCAATCATATCTCCACCGTACAAGAACGGCTTTAAGTTGTTCAATAATTCTTTCTTTCCATAAAGTATTCCGACTCCCATTATGCTAAGCATTTTGTGACCTGAAAATACTAAGAAATCACAACCTAATTGTTGTACGTCAACTTTATTATGTGGAATATATTGTGCAGAATCCACGATGCATATACAATCTTTGTTAACTGATTTGACGTATTTTATCATTTTTTCAACTTCAGGCATAGTTCCCACTACGTTTGATGCTTGTGTTATTGAGAAAATTTTCGTCTTCTCAGTGATTGTTTTCTTGAATTCTTCAAAATCCAATTGCATATTTTCTTTGTCAACATACAAGTATTTTAGTTTAGCCTTAGTTTTCTTGCACACTTCTTGCCAAGTTACTAAATTACTGTGGTGTTCCATTATTGATATGACTATTTCATCGTCTTCTTTTAAATATTCATAGCCGTACGAATAAGCTAATAAATTCAAAGATTCTGTGGTGTTTCTTGTGAACACTACTTCTGAAGAATCTGCTGCGTTGATGAATTTGGCGATTTTTTCTCTTCCAGATTCGTAAACATCTGTAGATAAAACGCTCAATGTGTGTGCTCCTCTGTGAGGATTTGCATTTTCGTATTTGTAAAATTCACTTACGCTATCTATGACTTGAATCGGTTTTTGGCTGGTAGCTGCATTGTCCAAATAAACTATCGGATTTTTGTATTCTTTATCCAAATACAAAAAGTCCTTTCTTATATCTTCTACTTGTTTTTTATCTAACATCCAATTCCCTCTTTGCCATTTTTTCTCTGATGAATGAAAGTAGTTTGTTTTCCAAGTTTTCGTCATCTAATCTGCTTAATGATTCGCTAAATTTGGATTCAACTATCATACTTTCAGCTACATCTCTGGATATAGCACGGTTCATTATATAAAATAGCATATCAGCATCTATCTTACCTGCACTTGCTGCGTGATTTCCTATTACATCGTCTTCTCCTGCTAAAAGTATTGGAACTGACAAGCTTTTTGCATCATCTGATAACAATACTGCGTATTCTTCTTCAGTTCCTGTGGAACCCATGGATCCTTTTTTGAAATCAAGAGTTGACTTGAAGTTTTTATAAGATGATTCTTTTAGTGCACCATTTACTATACATGAAGATTTGGATTCTTTGCCGAAATGATTGATTTCATAAAGCATATTCAATGAATTATCTCCATGTGTGAAGTAAATACTGTTGATATCCAAGTTAGAATGTTTGCCATTCAAATTAGCTTTAGTATTGACATAATTGTCCTTGCTTCCTAATTCGTATTGGCTTAGGATGACGTTACTTTCTTCATCTAAGTTTAATATTACTGATTCCAATGCTGTGGTGTTTTTTTCTGTTTGAATAACAAAAACTTCCACATTGCTGTTTTCTTTGGCATTGATTTCTATTACTGAACTTCTGAATTTCTTATTGTCGTCATTGTCTCTGTAATCAAGTACAACTCTTAAGCTTGAGTTCTTTTCGGCTACAATTTTGTGAGTATCCAACAAAATATCATATTCTCTGTCAGTTACCAAATCGATAATTCCGAAATCTTTTACTTGATTTTCTTCTGTCTTATATTTTTTGAATAGATTACCTGATTTTTCGTTCATATTCAAAGCTTCTTGACACACGCCAAAATCTTTGTTGTCTAATGATTCTACTGGATCAGAGTCTATTCTGTATTCTTTTATATCTATATCTGGAAGATTGATTTCTGTATCGTTAACCTTCAAATATTTGAAAGTTTTAAATCCCAGTTTATTGCCTTTAATTTGTTCCATATACAACTCCTATCCTATGCTTCCTTCTAATTCAAGATTAATTAAATTATTCATCTCAACCGCATATTCCATAGGTAATTCCTTAGCTATTGGTTCCGCAAATCCACGAACTACCATTGATTTTGCTTCTTCTTCTGGAATACCTCTTGTCATCAAATAGAAAATAACTTGATCATCTATTCTACCGATAGATGCTTCATGTCCCAAATCGACATGTTTATTTCCTATTTTAACAACTGGAATTGTATCTGATCTACTTTCATTATCTAACATTAACGATTCACAACTTACTGATGATTTTGAATCGTAAGCATTTTCTTTTATATCTACTAAACCTCTGTAAACACTGATTCCACCTGATTTAGAGATAGACTTACTGTTTACATAGCTTGTTGTGTGAGGGGCTGCGTGAATCATAACAGCACCTGTGTCTAAGTTTTGGTCACGTCCTGCAAATGAAATACCAGTGTACTCACTGCTTGCACCTTCTCCCTTTAAGACACTTGATGGGTAAAGCATAGATACCGCTGATCCAAATGAACCAGAAACCCATTCAACCTTACCATTTTTTTGAATGATTGCTCTTTTTGAGTTTAAGTTGTACATATTTCGTGACCAGTTTTCGATTGTTGAAAATCTAAGAGTAGCATTTTCTCCAACAAAGATTTCAACTGCACCAGCGTGTACATTTAGTGCGTTATATTTTGGAGCTGAGCAACCTTCAATGAAGTGACAATAACTGTCATCTTCTACGATAATCATTGTATGTTCGAATTGACCTGCTCCTGGAGCATTCAATCTAAAATAACTTTGAAGTGGGATTTTAACATCTACTCCTTTTGGAACATAAACAAATGATCCACCTGACCACACTGCATAGTGAAGTGCTGCGTATTTGTGTAATCTTGGTGTGATTGATTTTGCAAAATATTGTTTAACAATATCTTCATGTTCTCTAAGAGCCGTATCAAAATCTGTATAAATAACCCCTTGGTCTACCAAAGATTGTTGAATGTTGTGATACACAACCTCACTATCGTATTGTGCACCAACACCGCTAAGCATCATTTCTTTTTCAGCTTCTTGGATACCTAACTTATCAAAAGTATCTCTGATTTCATCAGGAACTTCGTTCCAGTCGCTTGATCTGTCTGCATCAGGTCTAATGTATGTTGTGACCTTATTCATATCAACGACACTCAAATCCGGCCCCCATTCAGGATCTTCTGAATTGTAAAATATTTCAAGAGCTTCCAATCTTTTTTCGAGCATCCATTGAGGTTCATTTTTTTCTTCTGAAATCTGTCTTACAATTTCAGGAGTCAAGCCCTCTTCAGTTTTTCTTCTAAAAGTAAATTTATTCTTGATGTCATAGATACCTCTATCCATTTCATCGACTTGAGTCTTCTTTTTAGGTGCCATTATTTCACCTCTTCTCTAATCCAATTGAATCCTTTTTCTTCAATTTGATCTAAAAGTTCGCTAGAACCTTCTTTTACAATAGTGCCATCCATGATTACATGAACGAAATCTGGCTTAATTTCTTTTAAGATTTCCTTGTGATGTGTGATTACAATAACTGAATTATTGTCATGTAAGAATTCCTTTACACCTTTTGATACAGTTCTAACAGCATCAACATCAAGACCAGAATCTGTTTCATCAAGGATTGCTAGTTTTGGTTGTAGCATTAACATTTGTAGAATTTCGTTCTTCTTTTTTTCACCACCGGAAAAACCGACATTCAAATATCTGGAAGAATATCCATGATCAAACTCAAGTATATCCATATTATCTTCCAGTTCTTCTCTGAATTCTAAGAATCCTATATTTTCATCAGTTTTTGCTATTTTGGCAGATCTGATGAAGTTTTCTACACTAATGCCTGAAACTTCCATTGGATTTTGGAAAGACATAAAAATACCTTTTTTGGCTCTTTTATCTGTTGATAAATCCATAATACTTTCACCATCAAGTAAAATATCACCTGAAGTAGTTTCATATTGTGGATTGTTCAAAATAACATTGGCTAAAGTTGATTTACCAGAACCATTTGGTCCCATAATAACGTGAACTTCACCATAGTTTATATTTAAATTTATGTTTTTTAATATTTCTTTATCTCCTACCCTTGCGGATAAGTCTTTAATAGTTAATAAATTTTTTGACATAATAACCTCCTTACAGTTATGTAATAAATATATATATAAGAGATCCTTATGTCCTACTATATTATACACGAAAAAAGCAAAATAGTTAAGCCTTCAAACAAAAACCTACTATTTTACTACGCAATTTCGTCTTCGTCTATAAATTCCGAATAAACTTCCTTGAAATTCATAGAACTATCGAACTTTTCGCTTGCTAAATTCCAATTCACAATCTCATGTAATTCTACGAATTCATGATCGTTCAAATCCTCTTGAATTAAATCTACATATTCCAAACATTTGTCTTTTAATTCATCAATGCTTTCCATTTCTATAAGAACAATATCTTCTTCATATATAGACACATCTGTCTTGTATTTCAAAATCATTTTTACAGAATAAATTTGCTTCAAATCTTTCTCCTCCTCAACACTCCCATATTTTATACTAATTAATTCATTGTGTAAATAGCTACAGCGAAAAATTTAGATTTTTTAGGCGTTTTTTAAGAATTTATTTGTTTTTGCTAATTTAAAAGCGATAGTTCTCACTATCGCTTTCAAATTTATATATTTCAAATCTCACGCAAATTAAGGAAGGAAAAAACGTGATACCTTATTTTTGTTGTAAAGTACTAAACTCAATATCCAAATCTTTCGTATTGCCATCTCTATAGACAGTTATCTTGCCTTTTTGTTGTGGTCTAACTTCAAGCAATGCCTTCTTCAAAGAACTCATCGTATTGATTTCTTTACCGTTAACTTTTGTAATTATATCTCCTCTAGTTACTCCAGCTTTTTGTGCAGAAGATTCTCTGACAACTTCCACTACATAAATTCCCTTGTCTATAGATAATTTTTGACCAGTAGCTTGTTGAAATGTTTTTACATCAACTCCACTAATTCCCAACTTAACTCCTTCAAAAGAGCCCCCAGAAACTATATTGTCTACTATAGTTTTGGCTACGTTAATAGGAATAGTAAATCCGATTCCTTCTGCTGAAGCTTTTGCAGTGTTTATACCAATTAGTTTTCCTTCTTGGTCGAAAAGTCCACCACCACTATTTCCTGAGTTTATAGCAGCGTCTGTTTGCATCAAACCATCCATTTGTAGGCCATTTTGCAAAGTGATTGTTCTATCTTTTCCTGAAATATATCCACTAGTCAATGTTGATTGCAAATCCAATCCCAACGGATTACCAATAGCAATCGCCTTGTCTCCAATTTGAACCTTGTCGCTATCTCCCATTTCAACTGGTTTTAACCCTGTTAAGTCAGTCTTTATTACTGCAAGGTCCAAAGTTGTGTCATACCACAATAATTTTGCAGATGATTTCTTGCCATTTGTAAGCAAGACTTCGATTTTTTCTGCTTTACCGTCTTGTACAACATGTGCGTTAGTTAAAATATATCCATCTTTGCTAACAACAACACCGCTTCCAACACCTTCTACAACTCTGCCTTGGAAAAACATATTTTCTTGAACACCTACAGTTGTTATACCAACTACAGAATCCAAAGATTTCTTCGCTACGGCATTTTCGGTAGACACACTATTGTTTTTTATAGAAATAGTACTACTTTCAACTTGACCATTTTTGTTAATAGTCTCAGTAATACCAGTCATATTTTTTGCTACGAAATAGCTCATAACCAAAGAATATATTAGTAAAAATATTGTGAGAGCTTTTAACCAACCGATTTTAGGTTTATTCTTAGCTATTTCTTCTTTTATCATATTTTCGACTTTTCTTTCGCTCAAGCCGTCCCTTCTTTTTTTAATGTAATCGTTGTATTCAGAGTATGGGTCTCTGTCCATATCTACACCTCCATATTTGATACTTATACTTTATCAAGCAAATGTGTTTTAACTGTGAGTAAAACAGCGTAAAAGTTTACGAAAAATCAAACTTTATATTTGACTTTCTGTAACCATTAAAAAAATCCCCGTATTAATTTCTCTCGGAAATTAAATACGAGGATTCAATTTATTTGTTAGGGTTCGGCGTATTGATAGATAAACCTTCTAATTGTTCAACAGAATCCATAAACACTTCACTAATAGTTGGGTGAGCGTAAATCATTGCTGATAAACCTTCAACTCCAACGTTATTATTCATAGCAATTGCTGCGAAGTGAATTAGTGTTGATGCATCGTGACCAATTATGTGGCAACCTAAAATCTTAGATAAGTCTTTTGTAGCAACTATCTTTACAAAGCCTTCTGTAGCATTCAAACTCAATGCCTTACCGTTAGCTTGATACATGAATTTGCTTGTTACATAATCTATGTTTTGTTCTTTTGCTTTTTCTTCAGTTAAACCTACAGAAGCAATTTCAGGAACTGTAAACACAACAGCTGGAACTATATCCATGTTGATGTTTTTTTCCTTACCTGAAAATTCTCTTACAAGGTTTTTACCTTGATTACTTGCAACGTGTGCTAATTGAGTGTTCTTATACACACAATCACCTATGGAATATATTCCTTCAACATTAGTTTGTAAGTTTTCATCGACAATTATAGCATTCTTTTCAGTTTTAATATCTGTGTTTTCAATTCCTAGATTATCTATATTGCTGCTTCTTCCACTTGCTACAAGAACGTAATCTGCAAAAGTTTCTTGGAATTTATCTTTGCCAACTTTTTGACTAATGATTTTAAGTCTTCCGTCTTCTTCAACTATTTTCTTAGCATATACTCCAGTAACAAACTTCAAAGTATCGCTTTTTAGAATAGATTTTAGACGTTTTTGGATCTCGCCATCTTCAGTTTTCAACAGTTTGTTACCAACCACAGTAACTTCTGTTCCAAATTGTGAATAGATTGATGCAAATTCCATTCCTATTACGCCAGTTCCAATAACAACCATTGATTTTGGAATTTCTTCTAATTCCAAAAGTCCAGTTGATGTCAAAACTTTAGGATGGTCAATACCTTCAATATTTGTTGGCTTATAGTCTTTGGATCCAGTAGCTATGATAATTTTATCAGCTGTAAGTTCTTTGGTTTCTCCTTCCAAAGTCTTCACAACAACTGTTTTATTATCTTTAAAGCTAGCTTCTCCTCTAATAAAAGTTAAATTATCGTAAGTTTTGAAAAGGTATTCAACACCACTTCTAAGTCTTTCGATAATTTCCGTTTTCCTTTGTTTAATTTTATCGGCTAATAATTTATGGTCATTAACTTCAATTCCAAAAGTTTCTGATTCTTTAATTTCTTTGTACAAATCAGCAATTTTCCATAAAGTTTTAGTAGGTATACATCCTCTATTCAAGCATGTACCACCTACTTCAGCTTTTTCGATTAAAGTTACATTTAAACCGAGCTGGCATGCCCTGATGGCTGTTTCATAGCCACCAGGTCCAGCGCCGATAATAATGATATCTTTAGTCATTATTCTCCTTTTTTGTAAGTCAATATTAACTTCTTAGCAGCTTCTGTTTCATCAGGTCTTCTAACAACAGTTGTAATAGGAGCTTCTAATAATATATCTTTATTTTCTCTTGCTTCTTGTGCAATTTGTTTCATTGCAGCTACGAATTCGTCAAGAGTTTGTTTTGGTTCAGTTTCAGTAGGTTCTACCATTAATGCTTCGTGAACGATTAATGGGAAGTATACTGTTGGTGGATGGAATCCCATATCTAACAGTCTCTTAGCTACATCCAATGTCTTAACTTGACCATCGCAATCATCCTTTAATCCGCCTAATACGAATTCGTGTTTACAGATGAAGTCGTGTGGTAAGTTGTAATCGTCTTTTAATTGAGCTTGTAGATAGTTTGCATTTAATACTGCTGTAGTAGATGCACACTTCAATCCGTCACTGCCCATAGTTAGGATATAAGTCAATGCTCTCATTAAAATTCCGAAGTGACCTTGGAAGTCTTTCATTCTACCGATAGAATGTTCCATGCTGTAATCTAAGAAATATTTATCTCCGTCTTTTTCAACGATTGGTTTTGGTAAATAATCTCTTAAGAATTTCTTAACACCTACAGGACCTGCACCTGGACCTCCACCACCGTGTGGTGTAGAGAATGTTTTGTGAACATTGAAGTGGATTGCATCGAATCCCATGTCCCCTGGTCTAGCGTGTCCTAAAATAGCGTTAGCATTTGCTCCATCATAGTATAGTAATCCGCCAGCTTCGTGAACTATTTCAGCAATTTCTTTGATTTTAGTTTCAAATAAACCTAAAGTGTTAGGGTTAGTTAACATCAAACCAGCTGTTTTTTCGTTTACAACTTTTCTTAAGTCTTCAACGTCTACTACACCATTTTCGTTTGATTTAACTTCTACTACTTTGTATCCTGCCATTGCAGCTGTTGCTGGGTTAGTACCGTGAGCTGAGTCTGGAACTATGATTTCATTCTTTTCAGAATTACCATTAACTTCGTGATATTTTTTGAAGATTGTAATAGCAGTGATTTCACCATGAGCACCTGCTGCTGGTTGTAATGTCATATAATCCATTGCAGAGATTTCGCATAGTGATTTTTGTAAAGTATACATCGCTTCCAATGCACCTTGAACTTGATAGTCATCTTGTTTTGGGTGAAGACGAGCAAGTTTTGGGTTTGCTATGATTTCTTCATTTATTTTAGGGTTGTACTTCATTGTACAAGATCCTAATGGATACATACCTGTATCTACGCCGAAGTTTAGAGTTGAAAGATTAGTATAGTGACGAACTACGTCAACTTCACTAACTTCTGGTAAATCTAATTCTTCATTTGATAAAAATTCTTCAGGAATTAAGTTATCTTTTTCTTCTACGTCTAATTCAGGAAGTTTATATCCAGTTCTACCTGGTTGTGATAATTCAAATATTAACTTGTTATAAGCCATATTATAATACCTCCTTAACTGCTGCTACAAAATTGTCCATTTCTTCTTTTGTTCTCTTTTCTGTTACAGCAATAATTAAACCATTGCCACATCCATCTGTAGCTTCTTTAATGCTAATTCCAGCTAAGAATCCTTTATCAAATAATGCTTTCTTAACTTCTTCAGTGTCTTTGTCAAAACCGATAGTGAATTCATCAAAGAATGGTTTTTCACTAAGAACTTTAACTTTGTCTATTTTCTTCAATTCTTCAAATAGATAGTGAGCTTTTTGTAATGATTGAGTTGCTACTTCTTTAATACCAGCTTTACCTAAAAGTGATAAATAAATACTTGCTGCAAGTAAGTTAACACCTTGGTTTGAACAGATATTTGAAGTTGCTCTATCACGTTTAATGTGTTGTTCTCTTGCCGAAAGTGTTAAAACAAATGATCTCTTACCGTCTTCATCAGTAGTTTGTCCTACAACACGGCCAGGGAATTTTCTAACAAATTCATCAGTAAAGCACATATATCCTAAATAAGGTCCACCATATTGTAAGTTTACTCCGAATTGTTGAGCTTCACCTACAACAACGTCAACATTATATTCAGATGGTTTCTTCAACAAACCTAAACTCATAGGATCTGCTGACATTATCAAGTAGTTTTTCTTGATAGAGTGAGTTAATTCTTCATATTTTTTAACATCTTCGATATATCCGTAATAGTTTGGAGATTGAACGATAACTGTACCTACTTCGTCAGTCATCATTTTTTCCAATTCGTCCATATCTGTTAGTAAATCTTTCATTGGGATAAATTCTACTTCAACTTTTCTATCGTGACAATAAGTCAACAATATTTCTTTTGCTGAAGGGCTAACAGTGTCAGCACATAGAATTTTCGATTTTTTGGACTTTTGGATAGTCATCAAAGCTGCTTCTGTGATAGCTGTTCCGCCATCGTATAAAGAAGCGTTTGATATTGGCATACCAGTAAGGTTAGCCATCATTGTTTGATATTCAAAAATATAGGAAAGAGTACCTTGGCTTATTTCTGGTTGGTATGGTGTATATGAAGTGTAGAATTCACTTCTGCTTGCCATTGCTGGAATAACAGAAGGAACGTATCTATCATAAGCTCCACCACCTAAGAAACAAACCTTATCATCAGTAGATGTGTTCTTAGCAAAAATTTCGTCGAAATATCTCCTAACTTCAACTTCACTTTTTGCTTTTGGTATGTTAAGTTCTCCTTTGAATTGAACATTTTCAGGAATATCTGAATATAGTTCATCAGTAGAGGAAATGCCAATTGTTTTTAGCATTTCCTCAATTTCTTGATCAGTAATTGAGATGTATGGATACATTATAATTCTCCTAAGAATTTTTCGTATTCATCAGCAGTCATTAATTTAGATTCATCGAAGTCTTCGAATTTAACCTTAGCAATCCAGCTTTCGTATGGAGCTTTATTGATGTTACCTGGTTCATCATCTAATTCTTCATTAGCTTCTACAATTGTACAAGCAAATGGAGTATAAACTTCTGATGCTGCTTTTACAGATTCAACACTTGCTACAGATTCTTCTGCATCAATTTCATCATCAACATCTGGTAATTCAACGTATACGATGTCTCCTAAACTGTCTTGTGCATAATCTGCAAGACCAATTTCATAAACGTCTCCGTCTACTTTAATCCATTCATGATCTTTTGTGTACAATAAATCTTTTGCTACTTCTGCCATTTTCTTTTCCCCCTATTTTCTATCCAAAAATTTTCTTTTAACAACTGTTGCTTTAGTTGGTTTGTTTCTGATTATAACATCAACTTCATCACCTAATGCTACAGCTGATTTATCTACAAATGCGTTTGCTAAACATACGCCAAATGTTGGTGAAAGGTATCCTGTAGTTACTTTACCGATAGTTTTACCATCTTTTTGAACTTCAGCACCTTGTCTTGCAATACGTTTGCTTTGCATTTCGATACCAATAAGTTTTTTGTCGATTCCTGCATCAACTTTTTCTTGAGTTTTAGCTTTACCAACGAAGTCGTCTTTGTCCATTTTAACTGCAAACTTCAAGCCAACTTCTAATGGAGATACTTCATCTGCAAGTTCATTTCCATATAGAGGCATTGCTGCTTCGAATCTCAATGTATCTCTACATCCAAGACCGCATGGTTTAACACCTAAGTCTTTTCCTTTTTCTAATAATTCATTCCATAAGTCTACAATTGCTTCTGCAGTTGCATAAACTTCGAATCCATCTTCACCAGTATAACCAGTTCTAGAAATTAATACATCATATTCTTTGTATTTAATGTCTTTTACAAAATGATAGTATTCAATTTTTGAAAGATCAAATTCAACTAATCTTTGTAATAATTCTTCAGCCTTAGGACCTTGAATAGCGATTTCTGCAACAGAGTCGCTGATGTTTTTAAGTTCAACATCGAACTTATCTACATATTTAGAGATATGTTTGAAGTCCTTTTCAGTGTTGGCTGCGTTAGGAACCATTAAAAAGTCTTCATCGTTGTTTTTGTAAACTAATAAGTCATCAACCATTCCACCATCTTCATGTAATAATAAAGAATATTGGATTTGACCATCAGCACATTTAGTGTAATCATTAGTGCAAACATAGTTGATGAATTTTAAAGCGTCTTTGCCTTTTACAGTAAATTCACCCATGTGGCTTACATCAAATAAACCAACATTGTTTCTTACTGCTTCGTGTTCTTGTTGTAATCCTTCATAATCAACTGGTAAATAAAAACCAGCGAAGTCAACAACTTTTCCACCTAATTTTTTGTGTTCCTCATATAGAGGAGTTTTTTTTGTACTCATAAGCATCTCCTTTTACTTATAATCCTTTTCATAACTATTGTACCATAAAAGTTATTAGTATTTGTAACAAAATTTATTAATTCTGATAATAAATAAGCCTGAATTTATAGAAAATTTTTATAAATCATAATAAATTTACACAAATTCAGGCTTTAAATTTTCTTCTAGAATAATCCTACAACTGTACCATCATCTAAAACATCACAGTTTTCTGCTGAAGGTACTTTTGGTAAACCTGGCATTGTCATTACAGAACCTAATAGTGCAACAACAAATCCAGCGCCTCTTGAGATTTTGAAATCACTTACTGTGATTGTAAATCCAGTTGGAGCTCCGATTAACTTTTTATTATCAGAGAATGAGTATTGAGTCTTAGCCATACATACTGGATAATTGTCTAATCCTAATTCTTTGATTTGTTTTAATTTCTTCTTAGCCTTAGCACTAAATTCAACGCCATCAGCTCTGTAGATTTCTTTTGCAATTTTTTCAATCTTTTCTTTGATTGGTAATTCAAGGTCATATAAGAATTCAAATTCGTTTTCTTCTTTTGTATTTTCAACAACGTATTCTGCTAATTCTTTAGCGCCTTCTCCACCTTCAGCCCATACATCACAGAAAATAGCTCTTGTTCCGTCTGCTTCAACTAATTCAGTTAATTTCTTAATTTCAGCATCAGTATCATTTGCGAATCTGTTGATTGCTACTACTACTGGAACTTTGTATTTCTTCATGTTTTCGATATGACGTTTAAGGTTAGCATATCCTTTTTCCAAAGCTTCTACATTTTCAACTTTGTAGTCTTCAGCTTCCCCGTGATGTTTTAATGCTTTGATTGTAGCTACGATACAAACCATGTTAGGGTGTAAATCATTTCTACATTTAATGTCGAAGAATTTTTCTGCTCCTAAGTCAGCACCGAAACCTGCTTCCGTAACAACATAATCTCCAAGCTTCAATCCTAATTTTGTAGCTATTACAGAGTTACATCCGTGCGCAATGTTAGCGAATGGTCCACCATGAATAATAGCTGGAGTATGTTCTAATGTTTGAACTAAGTTTGGCTTGATAGCTTCTTTCATGATTAATGCTACAGCACCATCAGCTTTAACGTCTTTTGCGTAAACTGGTTTACCTTCTTTATCAAAAGCTATAAGAATGTTTCCAACTCTTTCTTTTAAGTCTTTCAAATCTTTTGCAAGACATAAAATAGCCATGATTTCACTTGCAACAGTTATTTCGAAACCATCTTGACGCATAACTCCGTTACCCTTAGTTCCAACACCTATGATTATATCTCTTAATTCACGTTCGTTCATATCCATACATCTCTTAATTAAGATTTGTTTTGGATCGATGTTTAACGCATTACCTTGGTGAATGTGGTTATCCATCATTGCGCAAATTAAGTTGTTTGCAGTAGTGATTGCGTGGAAGTCACCTGTGAAGTGCATGTTGATTTCATCCATTGGAACTACTTGTGCATATCCACCACCAGCTGCTCCACCTTTCATACCAAAGTTTGGTCCTAAAGATGGTTCTCTTAAAACTGAGATAGCATTTTTGCCAATTTTATTAAGTCCCATTGCCAAACCAACATTCATAGTTGTTTTACCTTCTCCTGTTGGAGTTGGGTTAATACTTGTCATCAAAATTAATTTACCATCTTTTTTGTCTTTGTTTTTTTCAAAAAGATTTAAATCTAATTTTGCCTTATATCTACCATATTGTTCGTAATCTTCTTCTGTTAATCCCATTTTTTCAGCGATAACACTGATTTTTTCTAATTTCGCTTTTTGAGCAATTTCTACATCTGTAGCCATAATCATTACCTCCAAATTTATTTATTAGCTATTATCCTAATAACCACTAAGCTATTTATACCCAACTTTATTCAATAATAACACTAAAAAACGCTTTTTTAAATTTTTTTGATAATTATTATTAATTTAACACATTTTTCAAATAAAAAATAGAACCAATCAAATTAATGATTGGCTCTGAAGTTTATTATTTAATTTTCGCTGCAATTTCTTTTGCCATTTGTCTTAGACCTTGATCGTCTTCATCTTTCATACGACCTTTAGCTTCTACAACAGTTTCTGTTGTTTCGAATTTTCCTTCTTCAACAAATTGTTTTAGATTTTTGACAGCGCCACCGCTCCATCCGAATGATCCAAAAACAGAAACCACATGATTTTTTAATTTTTGCATTTTCAAAATGTTCAATAAATTATTCATTACTGGATATACAGTGTTGTTATATGTGCAAGATCCTAATACTAATGATTTCTTTTCCCAGCAATTTGAAAGTATATACGATTCATGAGTTTTACTTACATCAAATACTTCGATGTTTCTAACACCTTCGTCTGCTAAATATCTAGCTAATTGGTCTGCCATCAATTCTGTATTTCCATACATTGATGCATAAGCTATTACAACTCCTTCATTTACTTCATAAGTTGCCCATTTAGTGTAATCTTCTACAATTCTTGAAGGTTGTTTTCTCCAAATACAACCATGAACAGGACATATTGTTTCGATTTCCAAAGAAGATAATTTGTTAATAGCACGTACAGCCATTTGAGAATATTTTCCAACGATATTTGTATAATATCTTCTGAATTCTGTTCTTCTTAAATCATAATCTAATTCGTCATCAAATATTGCTCCGTCATTAGTTCCAAATCCACCGAAAATATCTTGGGAGAATAAAATTTTATTTTCAGCATCGTAACTAACCATTGATTCTGGCCAGTGAACCATTGCTGTTAAATAGAATGTAAGTTTTCTATCTCCTAAATCTAATTCGTCACCTTCTCCAACTTCGATAAAATGGTCAGAATCAATTTCATAATAATCATTCAACATTGATCTTGTTTTCTTGTTTCCTACGATTTTTAAATCTGGATAAAGGTCTAAAATTTGTGGAATTGATCCTGAATGATCTGGTTCTATGTGATGAATTACCAAATAATCTAATTTTCTATCTTTTAATATCGCCTTAACATTATCTACAAATTCATCACTTTTGTTAATTTTTACAGTGTCCATCAGGCAAGTTTTTTCGCCTGTAAGTAAGTAAGAATTGTAAGCTACTCCATAAGGTAATGGCCACATGTTTTCAAAATATTCTGTTTGTCTGTCATTTACACCCAAGTAATATAAATTTTCTTGGATTTTAATTGGTTCTGTTCCCATATTTCCTCCTATAAATTAACGATTATAAATCATTTTCACCATAAGTATCCAAAAAGTTATACTTTTCTCCATTATATTCATACCCAAGAATTCTTGATATATCAACATTTTCACTAGATTTAAAAATCGAATTTTCTACATTCGTAAATCCTCTATCTGAAAGTTCTGCAATTAATAGTTTGATTTGCTTTCTCATGGATCCTTCTGTTTTTTTAGTTACAGAACAAGCACAATCTAATGCTTTTAATCCTGAATAATTCAACCAACTTTTTACAGATTCTTCTCTAATTAAATACATTGGTCTGATAAGTTCAATCCCTTCAAAGTTATTAGAGTGAAGCTTTGGCATCATAGTTTTATAATTTCCAGAACACAAAACATTCAATAAAATTGTTTCAATCACATCATCAAAATGATGTCCCAACGCCATTTTATTGCAACCAAGCTCTTTTGCTTTGGAGTAAAGTGCCCCTCTTCTCATTCTCGCACACATATAACATGGATTGTTCGATGAAATCTTCTCGCTAACACTAAATACATCAGTATCATACATGTGATAAGGAATGTTAAGTTTCTCAAAATTTTCTTTTTCAAGTCTAGTATTTTCTTCGCTATAACCTGGATTCATCGCTATAAATTCAAGGTCAAAATTATTCATTCCATGTTTTTGAAGTTCTTGAAATAATTTCGCAAGAAGCAAACTATCCTTGCCACCACTCATACACACGGCTATTTTATCTCCATCTTGAATCAAATCATATTGTTTTATGGCCTTTATAAACTTCGACCAAATGTGTTTTCTATATTTTTTTATAATTGCTCTTTCAACTTCTTGTACAGTTCTTTGCATATATCTCCATTTTTTCTAAATCTACTATGTTACTAGGACTGTATCTTTCAGCTACTTCTACTATCGCAGCCTCTCCAACATCAAGTCCCAAACTCCTCAAATAATCTTCAACAGTACTTAGCGCTTTTCTTGGAGTATTATTCTCCTTACTCAAATGCGCTAATTGAATAACTTCATGATTTCCTCTTAGAATATCTCCCAATAAGTACGCACACGAATCATTGGACAAATGTCCGTGATCCGACAATATTCTTTGTTTTAATGCTGGAGGATAACTCCCGTACTTTAGCATATCAACATCATGATTTGCTTCAATAAAAAAAAGATTCGAATCTTTAATTTCTTCATACACGCTATCTTCGATAATTCCAGTATCAGTAACTAAAGAAATTTTCTTGTCGTCCTTGCTAATCACATAACCACAACTATTTGCGCTATCGTGACTAGTTTTAATCGGTAAAATATCCAAATCTTTGAAATTAATATGTCTATTATTTTCGAAGATATAAATATTTTTATCATTTATCTTTCCAATCTTGCTATCCATTGCATACCAAGTTTCAGTATTTGCGATAATTGGCAAATCGTATCTTCTACTCAACACGCCAATTCCTTTAATGTGGTCTGCGTGTTCATGAGTCACAAAGATAGCATCTAATTTACTTGGGTCTACGTTTATATATTTAAGTAGGTTTTCAATAGTTTTACCACTAAAACCTGCATCGATTAATATTTTGGAGTGTTCTGTCTCTATATATTCGCTATTTCCACTTGAACCGCTAGATAACGAACAAAATTTAAAACTCATTCAAAATCCTCCTTATTTACTATTATAATTGATATTGAGTTTTTTTTAAAGTAAAAAAGATAGTTGGTAAATTTTACCAACTATCTTGAAATTTTGTTTTATTTTTCGTAAATATTTTTTGTATTAAAAGATTTCTTATTCTTAAACAAGCTTAATTCTGTAACTGGAACGGTTGATAATTCACCAACTCCTACCACAAATGTTAAAAATATGAACGAAGTTTGTGTCCAAAATATTGTAACATCCACCATACTGTGAATCATAACCATAATTATCATTGCTATAATCATTTTGGTGTATTTTTTTGAATACAGGCTTTTGATTTCTTTGAACAATTGACAGATAATTGGAACCAACAATCCTGCTCCTATCAATCCAAAATTAACCAAAATATCCAAATACAAATTGTGTGAGTGGACAATTGCACGATTTCTTATTGTAGCGTAAATATTGTGTATTCCTAGTGGCCCAACTCCTACTACAAAATTCTTCTTGAAAGCTTCAATAGCACTAATCCAAATAGATTTTCTAAGTCCCATATCAAAACCAATTTTGTCAATTCTTGGAATCAAATCCATTCTTCCAGCGGCAACAATTCCAACAAAACCCAATGCAAATAAAGAAATAATCGCAATAGTATATTTTCTTTTTTTCATCATAATTGTAAGAGCAAACACCGCTATGAAACTAGCAAACATCGCTCCTCTTGAATCTGTGATTAATAAAGTTAAAACGCTTAAAATCCCAACCACAAAAGAAAAGAATCTTTCAAATGATTCTGTCGAAAAATATTTATACGCACTGATTATCCCAACCAAAGAACAAACCATAGCATAATAATTTGCATTGAAAAAGAATGTTCCAACAGTAGTTCTATTCTCACTGATGTATTTCATAAATTGAGCGTAGTTGAATGAATTGTTCTTCAAAATTATCGAATACTGAGTCAATGTTATCAAAAAACAAAACGATGCAAACAACATTATAATTATCATACAGTCTTCCATAAATTGTTCTGTCATATTTTTCCTGATAAAGAGCACAAATACGAAAAGCACAAACATTCCGACTGTCGCAAGTATTCCATAAGTATTGTTGAACACAATGCTCACTACTAACGAATAAACAGCGAAGATCAATCCAAACACAGACAGATTAGTCTTGTCAAAAATTTCCTTGAATTTATTTTGATATACAAAATAAAACATATCCACTATCAAAACGCCAATTCCGATATAAAACGGCATAAACATTGCAATAGCAGTCAAAAGAATAAATTTTTGATCTGTAGTGTAATCTAATATTCTATTGTAAAAACTTTTCATATTTCACCTCTCATTCGTATCATTACTTATATAATATCAAAAATCCGTTATAATATACGTTTTTTGACAAATCGTAACTATTGACGATGACAAGATATTTTATCAAAAATTTGAGAATTTTGCAATATTTACAATAAAAAATGAGAGATAACCAAAAGCTATCTCTCAAAAATCTAAAATTTATTTATTGCCGATTGTTTCTACCATAACTGCTTTGATAGTGTGCATTCTGTTTTCAGCTTCATCAAATACTTTTGAATATTTGCTGTAGAATACTTCATCAGTTACTTCCATTTCTGACAATCCAAATTTTTCGTGGATTTCACGACCAACTTTAGTTTCTAAGTTGTGGAAAGATGGTAAGCAGTGTAAGAAGATTACGTTAGGATTTTCAGTCATTTCGATTTTCTTCATATCTACTTGGTAATCTTTAAGTAAGTTGATTCTTTCTTCGAATTGATCTTCTTCACCCATTGATACCCAAACGTCAGTGTAGATTACATCTGCACCTTTTAGGCTATTGAAATCATCTGTAACTGTGATTTTAGCACCAGATTCTTTGGCAATTTCTTGGATAGAGTTCATCATTTCGTTTGATGGATGTAATTCTTTTGGTGCAAGATTTACAAATTCCATACCTAATTTAGCAGCTCCAATCATTAAAGAGTTTGCCATGTTGTTTCTACCATCACCAACATAAACGAATTTAACTTGGTCTAAATTTTTGTGGATGTTTTCTTTTACAGTTAAAAAGTCTGCTAAGATTTGTGTTGGATGATAAATATCAGTTAAACCATTCCAAACTGGAACTGAAGAATATTTTGCTAATTCTTCTACAGTTGCATGGTCAAATCCTCTAAATTCGATACCATCGTAGAATCTTGATAATACTAAAGCAGAGTCTCTTACAGATTCTTTCTTACCAAATTGGCTATCATTCATACCTAAGAATGTTACATTACCGCCTTCATCATAACAAGCAGTTTCAAATGAACATCTTGTTCTAGTAGAAGTTTTTTCAAATAACAAAACAATGTTTTTGCCTTTTAAAGTTTCTCCTACAATACCCATTCTTTTCTTTTCTTTTAATGCAGCACTTACATTTAGTAAATGTTCGATTTCTTCTTTAGTGAAATCTTTTAAAGTTAAAAAATCTCTTCCTTTTAACATAATTACATCTCCCTTTCAAATGGCATACTCATACATCTTGGACCCCCACGTCCTCTAGATAATTCGCCTGATTTAATAGTTCTTATATTTACATCAGCTTCTTGTAGCAAGCTGTTTGTAACATTGTTTCTGTCGTAAACAATAACAGTATTTGGTGCAATCGCCAAAGTATTTGAACCGTCATTCCATTGTTCACGCATTTGATCGATTGGGTTTGTTCCACCACATCTTATAATTTTGACATTATCAACGTGTAAATTTGTTGATAAAATATCTTCTAATGAACCTTTTTGAACTTCTCTTTGTAAAGTATTATCTTCAAGATACAACTTTTCAACATACAAAGGTCCTTCGATTAGTGGATGAACCGTAAAAATTCCCTTATCAATCATTGTAAACACAGTGTCCAAGTGCATAAATTCTCTTTTGTTAGGAATTTTGAAAGACAAAACAAATTTGAAATCTGATTTTTCTAATAAATTCTTAGCGAATTTGTCCACACTTTCTTTTTGTGTTCTTTGAGAAATACCAACAGCTACACATTCGCTGTTCAAAATTAAAATATCTCCGCCTTCGATAGAAGTGTCTTCTGTTCTATCGTAAATCTTTTCAATATCGTTGAATCTAGAATTATAAGTGAAAATATATTTTGCATAAAGCGTTTCCCTATTTCTAGTTTCTGACCACATTCTGTTGATACTTACACAATTTCCTACAAAAGAAAATGGATCTCTTGTGAAATACAAGTTAGGCATTGGATTAACAGCTAAAAGTCTTCCGCTTTCGTCGTTAATACCGATTTCATCCAATCTAACTCCTGCCATAGTTTTAAGTATCAATTCTTTCTCATCTGAAATATTTGTAAGTAAATCTCTTAGTAAATTGATTTCATCTGCGGATTTATTTCCCGATTCTTCTAGGAAATCTTCGATAAATTGTTTTCTAACGTCATCTTGTTTAATAGATTCTGCAGCCAAATCTTCTAGGTATAATACTTCAATACCTTCATTACGCATAGTTTCACAGAAAAAATCATGTTCTCTGATAGCATTTTCCAAGTAAGGAAGTTCGTCAAACAATAACTCTTCCATAAAATCAGGAGTCAAATTGTTTAATTCTTCTCCCGGTCTGTGAACTATTACAGATTTTAACTTATCAATCTCAGAGTAAATATTTGGTTTCAATATGTTGCCTCCTTAACTGATTTCCACATAAAATTATAACACATTTGTGAGAAAATTTAACACAAAAATATCGAAATTTTTTTAATATTAAAATATTTTTTGAAATATGTTAAAATTTTATATAAAATGAGGTGAAAAATGATAAAAAGAATTGCAAAAGAAAATGATATAGCAGAAATAATGGAAATTGTTGAAAATGCCAAAATATATATGAAAGAAAACAAAATAAATCAATGGAGCGAAAATTATCCCAATGAAGATGTGTTCTTGGCTGATTTGAAAGAAAATAGATTATACGTAGCAGAGATTAAAGGAAAAGTTGTAGGAATGGCTGTGTTGGTTTTGGATGGAGATGCGGATTATAAAAACATTGATGGAAAATGGCTATCTGATGGAAAATACGGAGTAATTCATAGAATCGCAGTAAACCCAGATTACAAATCGCAAAATGTAGCCAAAAATCTGTTGGATTTTTTTGAAAATAAATTAAAAGAACTAAACTACGATTCAATTAGAGTGGACACTCACAAAGACAACAAATCCATGCTAAGATTTATTGAGAAAAACGGATTTCAAAAATGTGGGATAGTTTATATAAGAAAAACAGACGAGAGAATAGCATTCGAAAAACTACTGAAATAAAAAAAATAGCAAACCATTTGTATGAGGATTGTCCTTAAGTTGGTTTGCTATTTTTTAGTTACACGTAAAGATGTAAATCTTTTATTCTTTATAAATGACATTCATAAATTAAAGCATCTTCGTCAGGTTCTTCGTAATAATTTTCAACCATATCCGTTTTTTTAAAGTTCATATCATCAAAAACTTTTTGCATTTTAAAATTAGATTTTCTAGTCTCAGCTTTTATTCTTTTGAGCTCATTGCTTGAAGCTATTTTAATTGATTCTTTTAACAATTCATGTGCTATTCCTTGATTTCTGTGTTCAGGATGAGTTGCAATGCTAAATATTTTAAGAAAATCTTTCTCAGAACACCAATTGTAAAGGCATATTAATCCAATTATTTTTCCACTTTCTTCATAACAAAGGTAAATCGTTCTTTTGTCATTTAAAACATCAATTATTTGTTCTCTTGACCAAGCTTCAGATGAAAAACACAAATTTTCAAATTCCACTATCTCATCAATCCTGTCAATTCCTATTTGTAAAACCAATTTTATCCCTCTCTTATAGTAGTCCTAAGTAGGTTTGCTATTTTTTATTATATGCTCAATTTTAAGTATCAATTTCTGCAAAAAACAAAGTATTAGTTTTTGTATCATAAACTGCAAGTGTAAAATTCAAAGATGAACGTTTTAAAATATTTTGACTCTTGTCTTCTTGTCTGTCGATTAACTTATAATAACCTTCAGAAATTTCTGGAAAAAGCGATCTGGAATTATGATCCGTCACATAAGATGATGTTTTTTCATCTCCATACATTAAAGTTTTCGTTGTTTTATCCAATGGAAATTTCTTCCAGTTACTATCCGATTTTATCTGATTCAATGTATCGTTGCTGTCAAATTCAAATGTTATAAATCTTGTCCCATCTCCCATTGCTCCATGATCATCGTATTCCATGATTTGATTTGCTTTAACTAATTTTAAGTTAAGTTCATCAGACACTCTTGATTTGTCACTTTGCGCACAACTTACCATTAATAATGAAATGATAATCGCAAATAACAAATATCCAATTTTTTTCATAATAATCTCCTTTCAAAATTATTATACAACAAACCTAATGCACAAAAATCTACAAAATTTTAAAGATTTGCACTAAAAAAGCACTTCTATTAAAAACTCTATAATTTTTTCTATTAAAAGTGCTATTTGAATATTATTCTTTTTTGAATGTTGTAGCTTACTATGAACATCAAAGCTTCAGTTATGATTTTTGCCACAAAAACTTTAATTCCTAAACTTGACAAAATTTTCAACACAATAGTATTCAAAGCTAGTATGAACACTACTAATGTCACGTATTTGATGTATTTTTTTAGGATTTTATCTTTATTTTTGAATACGTATTTGTTATTCACATAAAAGTTAAACGTGCTTGACACTGCCCTTGCTATTATATTGGACAGCACCAAACTTTGTACGTCTAATTTGTAAACTAACAATAAAAAAGTAAAATAATCCACCAAAAAACTCAAATAACTTGACGCAGAAAATTTCAGTATGCTTTTGTAGATTTTGACTGAATCTTTTAGTGCATTAAAATGACTTGTTTCATTATTTTCTATATAAATAGTTTCGATAGGAACTTGCATTATGCTTTCAGAATCGAATTCGTAAAGCATATTCATTTCGTATTCGTATCTTTCTCCTTCGATTCTTATCATTTTATCAAGATTAGACGTATTAAAAGCTCTGAGTCCCGTTTGCGTGTCCTTGATGTATTTCGATGAACTAGAATAAAATACCATTCTAGTTATAGTATTACCAAGCAGAGATTTAAGAGGGATTCCTCTTTTCAAATCTCTCACTCCAAGTATTAATTTATCCTGATTTTGTTCAGAATATTCTATCAATTTCAAAATATCCTTGACCAAGTGTTGTCCATCTGCATCGCTTGTAACCACAGTCCCTGACGCTTGTTGTGCTTTCAAATATTTGAATGCAGTTTTAAGTGCAGCTCCTTTTCCCATATTAGTTTGATGCTCAAGAAGAACTATATTATTAAGTTTTGAAAAATCATATTCGCACGGACCGTCTTTAACCACAATTATATTGATGTGGTTGTTGTTTAAATTTTCCACCAATTTTGTGAGTTTTTCATCTGGTTTGTACGCTGGTATTACAACGTAATTCATAATTCTCCTATCGTTTTTTATTCGTCATCTTCTGGTTCGTAATGAACTATGGATACAAATTTGCCGTTTTTATCTTGAATTTTCCTGATTCTTTTGTTAAATTCTAACCTTGTAAGCCACACTATTTTATCGCAACCCAAGCATTTTAATTTAATATCTGCTCCAGTTCTTAAAATCTCCCATTTGTTTTCACCACATGGGTGACCTTTTTTTAGTGTTACAATATCATTTACTTTATATTTCATCTTCATCACCTGCTACAAAATAACAATTCAAATCCATTGATTTTGATTTGGCTTTTTCTATGAATTTTTTGATAATTTCTCTTTGATACAAGTATTGAGATTCTGGTTTACAACTACCCCAAATCGTAATAGTCATGGAGTTTTTATCCATTTTTGTAACGCCTATTAGCTCTGGTTTTTTTACAATATCTGAATACTCATCTACCAATTCATTAGAAATTTCATCTATGATTTCAGTATATTGACCCAAACTGTATTTGATTGGAACTTCCATTTTAACTTCAATTCTTTGGTTTTCTTTGGATAAATTAGTCACCGTGTTGATTTGACCATTACTTATCATATGAATAGCTCCGTCAAATCCTCTTATTTTTGTAACTCTAAGTCCCAATTCTTGAACGTTACCTTCAATTCCATTTATAATCACATGGTCTGTGACTTTGAATTGATTTTCAAGAATCAACGCAAGTCCACTGATTACATCTCTTATTATAAATTGTGCACCAAAACCAATAGCAACCCCACCAATACCAGCAGTAGCCAATATCTTATCTGTTTTTACTCCAAACAAATCTAGTACATGGACTACACAGAAAAAATAAATTATATATTTGATGGTATTGTTCAACAATTTAGTAACTGTGATTTGTCTGCCTTCAACAGATTTTCCCTTTTTCATTAATAACTTATCGAAACTTTTAGTTAAAATGCTTACAACTATTTTCGTAAATACGATGATTAACAGGGATAATAAAATCTTGGCCAACAAATTTAGTTGACCAGCAGAATTATAAAATATTTGATTGAACTTTTCAATATTAAATAACATGAATTATTCTTTTACCTCATTTACAAAAATTACTCCATCTACTTTAAGATACGACCATATCTTAGCGATTGGAAGTTCTTTTTTCAACGCAATCATCTCATCTTTTTTATCAGGATCCAACATAATAGATAATCCACAACTTTCAGAAATTTCCCTTGGAGTAGGGATAGTTTTAATATCGTATCCCATACTCACAAGTTTACTTTCTGTCATCATTGTAAAATTAACTGATGTAAAAGTTAGTAATATCTTTTCCATTATCTAATAATTACATTTCTGTCAGATTTTGATAAAGTATCGTAAATTACATACATGTTAGTAACTTCGCCTATCAAAAGTTTTTCTTTTCTATCGTAGAAGTCCAAGCAAGCGCCACAAGTCATAATCTTTGCACCCTTTTCTTCGATTTTCTTTAAATCGTCGATAACTTCTGATCCTTCAGTTGTCAAATGTATTCCGTAGTTGAAGAATAAAAGTGTACTTGGTACTTCGTCAGCTTCTGCTACAGAATAAATGTATGATTTAATAAGTGATTTGCCTAATTTTTCATCTCCATCACCCATTTTATCGCTTGAGAATGCTAAAACTAAATTACCGTTAGTTTCTTCAACCTTCTTTTGTGCTCCTTTTTCTTTTACAATAGTAGTTTCAAAGCCATAATCTGTTTCTACATAACTGAATTCGAAACCTTGACCATTTGCGTATTTTTGTAAATTTTCAACACAGTACATGTCGTCAACTTGTGTCTTAACTGTACCTTCTTCTAATTCATCAAATACATTTTTTGTCATAATAATTGGTCTTGGACAAACTTGTCCTCTTGCATCTACAATTTCCATAATTACCTAATCCTTTCTATTCTGTTATTAAATACTAAATAAAAATCATCTTCTCCTGTTATTGATTTAAGATCCGATGCTTTATATTCCACTAGTTTGGAATCCTCAAACATAAAATACCCATTTTGGTTATATAATATGCAGTTTTTGTCATTTGAATATATTTTAAGTGAATCATCTATTTTAGATTGGCTCACCAATTTCAAATCCTTATCGTATATTAAAAGTTCTCCTGTTTTTGTAATTACATATACGTTTTTATCTGAAATCCCAACATCTTTTGTCCCGTCGAATGATTTCGATTTTGTAATTTTAGCTTTGTCAAAAACTTTGATATATCCATCAAACACTATGATTAATTTGTCATCGACATATTTCATTCTAAAAATCGGCTTATCGATGAAAATATTTTTGTAGAAAAGTCCCTTTTCATCATACATGTAAATCTTAGAAAAAATTCTTCCGTCACGCTTTCCTATCGTGCTAAAAGCATAATTTGATTTATCCGACGCTATCAAACTAGATACTTCGTCTTTCATATCAAAGCTTTCCAAAATTTTCATATTATTAACAATTGAAAATTCATTTTGTGTATCGACAATAATATGGTCTTTGTTTGCAAAAATATAGGAAATATCAGATTTAAAAGATAGCTTTGAATTCATCTTTCCTTTTGTATTATATTGCAACAAATCCTTTTTATCAATCAAATAAAGAAATTTGCCATCAAAATAATAAGGCTTTTTGTCGTCGTAATCCTGTTTTAGAATTAAGTTTTCATTTTTGTACATGAAAATCTTGTTATCGTAGTGAGTTACTACGTAATTCTTCTTCAATACGGTGCTATTTCCAGTGTTAATATTGTATACATTTTTCTTAGAAAACATCATCACCGCCAAGACGCATACAAGAATAGCGACAACTGCAAGTAATATATAGTTCAAGTTTTCTTTTATTTTATCCATTATTTTCTCCAAAAACTTCAAGAACTTTCATTCTAGTATCATAAAGTTGTTCATCTTTTACTAAAACAGTGACAATATCTCCTGTTTTTAATACGCTCTCTCCATTTGGAACGTATTTTTCTCCATTTGAATCCACTTCTGCAATCAATGCGTCTTTTGGAAAATCAATATCTTTGATTTTCTTATTGGAAACACAATTTTCATATCCAAGTTTTATATCAAACATTGTGAATTTATCATTAACACCTTTTCCAACAACTCTTTTGTTCAACATTCTCTTTAATAAAATATCGTAAATTGGTTCGAAATTTAAATCCATGCATATAAAATATGCCATGATTGAACAAAATGCCAACCCCAATAAATGAGTCATATTTCCATTTAATTCCAGTACCAACACAACACTCAAAAGAGGACTTCTAACAACAGCTGTTAAAACACAAACCATAGAAAGCACAACAAAATTTGACAAATAAACATCTTGCACAACGCCGAAAGCACTCATTAAATTAAAATAAAATAATCCTGTAATTCCACCTAGAACCAAAACCGGCAAGAAAATACCACCTTGAGTTCCAGTCGCATAAGATGTCGATGTCATAAACATTTTGAATAACAAAAGTATTATTAAAACCAAAAATGAATTGTAATTGTGTGATGCCATGTTTTCTATAAATGAATGGCCTCCACCTAAAATATCTTTGTAGAATAATCCAACTACAGATACAAACGCAAAAAATATTGCTATCTTCAAATCTTGTTCAAGCTTAATCTTCGCAAATACATCTTGGAAAAACGTGATTGAATAATTAAATAGTTTCCCAACGGCGCAGCAAAGTATAATCATCGGAATAATCAATAAATAATATTTTGTTGGCAGTGCATAGGTCATTCCAAACGAAAACACTGGTTTGATTTTGAATATTCCAACAGCGATAACATCGGCTACCACTGCTGCAGCAAAACTTATTGCAACCACTTTTTTTGAAAAAGATTTGTGAAGCTCTTCCAATATGAAAACAAGCCCTGAAATCGGTGCTGAAAAAGCAGCTGAAAGACCTGCAGCAGCTCCTGCAGTTAAATACAATTTCTCATCCGTTTTGCTTTTTCCAAATTTTTCTGATAGCCACTTAGCACTACTAGCTCCCAATTGAATTGAAGGGCCTTCTCTTCCCAAAGAAAGTCCCACTAATGAGGCAATTGCTCCTCCTACAATTTTGGAAACAGTAACTCTAAAACTATTTTGATTAAAAGCTCCGATAAGTTCTCCTTGAACTTGAGGAATACCACTACCACCTGAAAGTGGGGCCCATTTAAGTAATTTGCTAACCACAATTCCTAGGACAAATGATACTGCGATAATTAAAATAGCTCTTGGAAAGCTGTTGTTAGAATAAATGGCATTTCTAACCACTTCTAATTTACTTAACAAATATCTGTAAAAGACAGCCAGTCCACCTGAAAATACTCCGATGGATAAACTTGCTAAGAAAAGCGACATAGAAGAGCCTATTTTAAACTTTTTTTTCATTAAATAATCACGCTTTCTAAAAATTCTCTAAATCTATCGATATTATATGTAACTGAAATGTACGTTTCAATTCCCTCTCCTTCAATCAAATTATTTTCTTCATCAATTTTTAAATTTGTTTGTGCATAAATAAAATGATCTTTTTTGGAGTATGCGTACAACAAGAACAAATCTTCAATTAGTTTTTCTGATGATTCATCAAACATTTCATTCAAAATATCAGTATAATCATTCTTGTTAAATGTGTCATTTGTAATCATAAACACACTTTTACCATTTAATACATTCAAATCGCTGTTGTCTGATTTTACGTATTTATCGTACATGAAAATATCATCTAATGATTCAAGAGTCTCAGTGTTTTCCGTAAAAAATTCTGACAAATATTTCATGTTAGAGAAATTAAGCAAATCAATATTTTTAAAATCACCTAAAAATCTTGATAATACGACATCATTTTCACTCATAAAATCTTTCAAAAATACAACTTCTACATCCCAATCCAAATTATCCATCAAATCTAGAACGTTATTATTTACATCAGATTCTATTGTGATTAAAGATATTTCAAAAATTTCTATATTATTCAAAATTACGAGTAAATCCATAGCTTGTGTACTAGATTCAAAATTCACCCACAATTTTTTATAGTCTTTTTTATTAAAATTTTCCATATTTTACATTTATCTCCATAATTTCTATATAATTAACATATATACTGTAATCAGTGGATAACCACTTATGTGTATTTTATTATATCAAAACACATAATATTTTAAAAATTAAATGGAGGAAAATATGGATTACAATTTAATTAACACAGAATTATCTCAATTGTTGAGAGAAACTTATCGTAAAACAGACGCTTTATTGGCACCAATTCCAGATAAATACGGATTAACTATTATGAAAGTTAAAACTTTATTTGAATTAGGCAAAAATGATGATTTGACTATCGGTGATATCGGAGTTTTAGTTGGTATGGCTGGTGGAAACATCTCTAACTTGTGTAAAGCATTAGAAAAAGAAGGATATGTTTCAAGAAAAAGATCTGAAAAAGACGAAAGAATTGTTACGGTTCGCTTGACAGAAAAAGGTAAGAAAATCATCAACAATATAGTTGAAGAAATTTCTGAAAAATACAAAAAGCAAATTAAATTAACTAACGAAGAATACAATAGTATTATCAAAAGTTTGAATTTATTAAACGAAAAATTAAATGTTGAATTAATGTAGTGGCACAATATGAAAGAAAACAAGCAAAATAAGAAGAAGATAATAATTTATTATCTTATAGCTATAGTTCTTTATGCTGTGGTTGCCGGCTTGCTTTTCCCTACTTTTTCAAAAACAAAAGAAGAAGAAGTACCTTACAATAAATTTATCGAAATGCTCGATAAAGGAGAAGTTAAAGAGGTAAAAATATTAGACACTCATATCAATTTCAAATCAAAAGATAAAAACAACGTAATTTACAAAGCAGGATTGATTAGAGATGAAAAATTAGTTGATCGTTTATTGGAAAGCAAAGTCCAATTTTCAAGCGACATTCCTAGTAAATATGCACCACTTTTATCAATTTTCTTGCAATTTGTCTTGCCATTTATAATAATATTTGGTTTCTTGCAATTAGCAATGAGCCAAGCTACTAAAAAAATGGGAGGCAACGCATTACAATTTGGTAAGAGCAATGCAAAAATTTACGTTGAAAGTCAAACTGGCAAGAAATTTACAGATGTGGCTGGTCAAGAAGAAGCTAAGGATGCTTTGTTGGAAGTTGTCGACTTCTTACACGATCCAAAAAGATACAACGAAATCGGCGCTGTTTTGCCAAAGGGTGTTTTATTAGTGGGCCCTCCTGGAACTGGTAAGACTTTGCTTGCACAAGCTGTTGCTGGTGAGGCAAAAGTTCCATTCTTTTCAATGAGTGGTTCAGAATTCGTTGAAATGTTTGTCGGATTAGGAGCTAGTAAAGTTCGTGATTTGTTCAAACAAGCAGCAGAAAAAGCTCCTTGTATTGTATTCATCGACGAAATCGATGCTATCGGTAAGAGACGTGATACTGCAGGAATTTCTGGTAACGACGAAAGAGAACAAACTCTTAACCAATTATTAAATGAAATGGACGGTTTCAGCGGAAATTCAGGAGTTGTTATACTCGCGGCTACTAATAGACCCGAAATTTTAGACCCAGCACTTACTAGACCTGGCAGATTTGACAGACAAATTCCAGTTGAGCTTCCAGATTTACAAGGACGTATCGATATTCTTAAAGTTCACGCACGTAAAATCAAAATCGAAAAAGATTTGGATTACAAAGCTGTTGCTTTGATGACAGCCGGTACAAGTGGTGCACAATTGGCAAATATAGTCAATGAAGCTGCACTAAGAGCTGTTAGAATGGGAAGAAATATCGTAACACAAGAAGATTTGATAGAATCTGTTGAAGTTGTAATAGCTGGTCAACAAAGAAAAGGCACAGTTATAACTCCAAAAGAAAAAGAACTTATAGCTTATCACGAAGTTGGACACGCATTAGTTGCTGCAATGCAATCACATTCCGCTCCAGTTACTAAGATTACAATTATTCCTAGAACAAGCGGTGCGTTGGGCTACACAATGCAAGTAGATCAAGAAGAAAAATTCCTCATGAATAAAGAAGAACTATTTAATATGATAGTTACACTTACAGGAGGAAGAAGTGCAGAAGAAGTTGTGTTTAACACAAGAACTACTGGAGCTTCAAATGATATAGAAAAAGCTACAAAAATTGCTCGTGCGATGGTCACTCAGTACGGTATGACTGACGAATTCGACATGATGAGTTTGGAAACTACAAACTCAAAATATCTTGGCGGTGGCAATACTTTAGCTGCAAGCGATCATAAAGCAGGTCAAATAGATAATAAAGTAGAATCTATAATAAAAGCTGCTCACGAAAAAGCTAGAAATATTTTAACTGAAAATATCGATAAACTTCATGAAATTTCAAAATTCTTACTAGAAAAAGAAACTATCACTGGAGAAGAATTCATGGAAATTCTTAACCTTGAAGATGAAAAGAAACCTGAAATAGATGAAAACACAGTGAAAAAAGAAGAAGTAGACGATACTACAGTTAGCGATTTATAAAAACAAAAACATTCTCTATTTTGAGTTTTACTCAATATTAGAGAATGTTTTTTTGATTTATTATTTCATTTTATTGTTGAAATGAGATTTTAAGATGAAATAAAATGCCGCAAACAAAATCGCTCCTGCTGCAAAAATCACCCAAGTGATTTCCCATCTATTCGTATACAAACTAACTGCAAGATATATAGCTGTGATTATTAGCCAGAAAGCTGTAATATATCCACTCATCTTTTCTCTCAATTTTTTATTTTTCAGAGTGTAATCTTCTACTTGAAGTAACATGTTATAACTTGATATCACAGAAAGCTTTTTGATTAAAATATTAGTAGCTGCTGATACAATTATTAACAACAATATTATAGCTGATAATTGTAATACTTCGTTCTCTGATATAGATACAAGTATGATAGGAATCACACATAATATATACATTATTATCGCGCTAGCAATTGCTTTATTATCTTTTTGTTCTCTTTCTTCCTTTTTCTTTTCTACTATTCCTTTTACGCCGTATGATAAGTTAAATGATTCTTTTGAAATAAAGTCATATTTTTCAATTAAATTCGCCTTCACTATCAATTTGTATACGCCAAAAGCAATTATAAGAAATAATACAACAATTCCTCCTATTACGAAGGAATCTTCACTCTTAACATTAGTTGTCAAGGCTATTATTTGAGATATCAAAACTGCTATAGGAGACATTATGAATAAGCTTATGCTATCAGCAACGTCATTTGAATATTCTTCATATGCACTCATAAAATCATTAGCATCTTCTACACTAATTGTCTTCTTAGCCTCCAACTCTTCGACAGTATCATCAGAATATTCAATATCATCAATCTCATCCTTTAATAAGTAGTCTGTTTTTACTCCAAAAACATCACTCAATTGAATAATCTTATTGATATCTGGAATTGAGTTTCCCATTTCCCATTTCGATACAGATTGTCTGCTAACACCTAATTTTTCTGCCAATTCTTCTTGAGTTAGGTTATTCTTTTTTCTAAGAAGAATTATCTTGTCACTTAATATCATTTCAAACCTCCTTGAATTTTTGTTAATTTAATTTTATAAAATCTTGCAGTTGATTACTACAAACTTTGATTTGAAATTACGCAACTGTCGGTTGCATTTACGATATTTCCGACATTTATGAAAAAAACTAGCCCCTAACGAGCTAGTTTTATAAGTTTTATAAAGTTTCTATTTTTTCTGTAATATTTTCCAAATAATTTGTTTCAACTTCACTTATCTTTCCAGTTTCAGTTAATTTTGAAATCTCTGGATTAATTGGAAGTTTGCAAACAGTATCGATATTTTCTTCTTTGGCAATTTTATCCACAGTGCTTGTTCCGAAAACTTCGATGTGTTTCCCACAATCAGGGCATTCCAAGTAGCTCATATTTTCAACTAATCCTATGACTTTTTTGCCCATCATTTTCGCCATGTGCAATGCTTTTTTGACAATTATTTCAACAAGTCCTGATGGAGACATCGCTACAACAATTCCCTTAATTGGAATTGATTGAAATACTGTCAATGGAACATCACCAGTTCCTGGTGGCATATCCACAAACAAATAATCTAAATCTCCCCAATTTACATCTTGATAAAATTGTTTAACAACACCAGCAATTACAGGTCCTCTCCAAATTACTGCATCATCATCTTTTGGAAGCATCAAATTCATAGAGATAACTTTAATTCCATTAGATGTTGTAACTGGGTTGATGTGACCTTCAGAGTCAGCTGTCGTTTTTTCAGTTAATCCAAAATATTTTGGAATAGATGGGCCTGTAATATCGCCATCCATAATACCAACTTTATATCCTTTTTTTGCCATCTCGTTTGCCAATAAACAAGTGACAAGGCTTTTTCCTACTCCACCTTTACCACTTACTATTCCAACGATGTTTTTTATATTACTTCCTGTATTTGATTCGATCAAAAAATTAGGAACTTTTCTTTCTGTCATAATTTCACCCCATTAAAAATTATACCTAAATATTCTCACATAATTTATTAATGTGTCAAGTTTTTGAAGAAATTCTTAATTTTATCGAACAAATTCATTCTGTTATTATCATTATTATCTTGATTTATATTATTATTGGATTTTGAGCTAATAACTCTGTTATCATCATCGTTAACTTCTGAATTTTGTTTTTCAACATTTTCTTTTGCAATTTTTATCAATACTTCTTGTGCATTCTTATTCTCAGTATTTTCAACTCTTGAGTATGATTTGTCCGGATTTAATTTTCTGATTTTAGTATCATCATCAAACATTATATCCATAAAATTCAATATTCTGTGCTTAATAAAATCATCGTAAATTGGAACTGCAACTTCCACTCTTTTTCTGATATTTCTAGTCATGAAGTCTGCAGACGAAATGTATAATTTGCAGTTTTCAGCCTTACCGAATTGATATATTCTATGATGTTCCAAAAATCTTCCTACAACTTGATAAACATTGATATTCTCAGTTTTATCTTTTATACCTGGAACCAAACAGCAAATTCCTCTCACCATCAAATCAATCTTTACTCCTTTGCAAGAAGCCTTGGAAAGTTTGTCTATTAATTTTCTGTCTGAAATTGAATTCATTTTTAGTCTTATATAACCATCATCTGAAAACTTAGCTTTTTCAATTTGTTCATCGATTAATTTATCAAGTCCAACCTGCATAGAATGAGGGCTTACCATCAAATGTTTGTACTCACCATTCAAATTTCCTAACAAGAAATTATCGAAAAGCGCCTTTGCATCTTCACCAATTTCATGTCTAGTTGTCATATAAGAAAAATCTGTGTAGAGTTTCGCTGTTTTTTCGTTATAATTTCCTGTACCAATTTGTGTGATGTAAGAAATCTTGTCATCTTTAACTTTAGTAATCAAACAAACCTTAGAATGACACTTGTAATGATCAAATCCATAGATAATTCTACAACCTGCATTTTCTAATCTAGATGACCATAAAATATTATTTTCTTCGTCAAATCTCGCTCTCAATTCCATAAGAACCACAACTTCTTTGCCATTTTCAGCAGCTTTTATAAGAGCTCTAGTGATTTCAGAATTCTTTGCCAATCTGTAAATTGTAATCTTAATTGAAACTACAGACTCATCTTCAGCAGCCTCGTTCAAAAGTCTTATAAATGGATCGATGGACTCATAAGGAAACGAAAGGAACAAATCTTTATCGTAAACTTGCTCTATAACCGATTTTTCTTTTGATATCATCGAAGAATCTTGTGGAGAAAATTCTTCATAAGTATATTTTTGAATTACATCCTTTGGCATATCGTATACCAAATCAAACAAAAATCCACATCTCATTGGACTTTTTGTCACAAACATACGATGTTCTGTCAAATTCAAATTCTTCAACAAGAACTCTTTAGTTTCATCATTTGGAAATTCGTTAATTTCAAGTCTTACAGGTCTCAATCTTTTTCTAAGCTTAATCATCTTTTTCATATATGATCTGTAATCATCATCAATTTCCAAATCTTCGTCATCGTATTCGATGTCTGCATTTCTAGTCACAGAAATAATATATTTTGCCTCACATTCGTAATTATCAAATATTTCTTGACCAAATTCTCTGATTACATCTTCAATAAGTACAACTCTAGTGTCCGATAATTTTACATATCTTTTAATTTTATCTGGAACTTGAATCAATCCCATAAATTGTTTTTTGTTCTTAGATTGAGAAGTCAGTTGAAACAAAACTACAATTGCCAAATTAGGAATTTGAGGGAATGGATGAACCCTGTCTACTATTTGAAAGCTAAGAATAGGAGCAATCGTAGAGTTGAAGTAATAATACACAAGCCTTTTTTCTTTATCATCCAAATCAGCTACTTTACAAATATTTACATTTTCTTCAAGTAAATCTTGTTTTAAATCCTCATAAACAGAATCTTTTTTCTCATACAACCTTTTAGATTCATCCATGATACAATCTAATTGCTCTTGTGCATTCATCAAGGACTTATTGTCTATAACCTTTTTTTTCATATCGTTGATATCAGTAATACTACCCACTCTAACCATAAAAAATTCTTCAAAATTAGTATCAAATATTGAAAAAAACTTCAACCTTTCAAATAATTCCACATTCTTTTCTGATGCTTCCTCAAGAACTCTTTCGTTAAATTTCAACCACGATAGTTCCCTATTTTGCGTAAACGAAATATCGTACATTTTATCCCCTTCCTAAAATTTTATGATAAACAAAACCTTCCCTTACTCCAGTCATGCTAATTCTAATAATATCTGCATAAAAATATTTAGAAATTCTATATAAAATAATCATTCCTGGAATTAATGTGTGAACCCTATCCGCCTTAACTTTTAAAATAAGTTTCATTTTTTCTCTATCAGGCATACTCATGAGTGTATTAATCAATTTTTTTAGTCCATCCAAAGTAATAATCACATTACCAGACTCTTTGTCATAAATTTCATTGTATAATTTCAAACAAGCACGAGCAGTTCCTCCGACTGCACACACGATATCGTGTTGTACTCTGTTAAGATTATTAGAAGCAAGCATTAATTTGATATCATCTTCTAACAATTTTTTCTCATCATTTATCATAAACAAATTTTCTGAAAAATTATCGAATGCTACAAGCGAACCAATATTTAAACTTGAAGTTCTAACAACTTTTCCTTGTTCGAAAACTACTATTTCGCTACTTCCTCCTCCTATATCAGTAAGAATTCCACTTTTTGAATCAATTCCCGCACCTAAAAAAGACAACTTCGCTTCTTCTTCTCCACTTATTAGCTCAATATTCATCCCAACTTCTGTTCGTACCCTCTCAATTATCTCTCGTCTATTAGAAGAATTTCTAATTGACGCCGTAGCAATTGCAAAGGTTTTTGAAATATCTTCGAAATTTGATATTAAATTCTTGAATTCATTTAAAGTATTGATTAGTTTTTGAATGCCGTGCTCATTCATAACTCCTTTTTCAATGAATGAAGCCAACGATGCTGTAGACTTTTCATTAAAAAGATTTTTGACAGAATCTTTAATCACTTTATATACTGATAATCTTATTGTATTTGAACCTATATCTATGACTGCATAAATCATTAATAACACCTCTTTACTTAATTTTACTATATATTATCTGTTTTTCTAAGTGTTTTACAATAAATTATCAAATTGTTTACGTTAATTTTACATATTATATAATAATTTTTACAATCTATGTTTAAAATTGCAAAATCGAGGGTATAAATAACACTGTAATAGATTATGACCAATAAGGAGGTATTATATATGGGAATTTTATCATGGATTATAGTAGGAGCATTAGCAGGATGGATAGGATCTAAAATAACTGGTAATGATGCAAACATGGGAGCAGGTGCTAACATTCTTTGCGGAATTGTCGGAGCTACAATCGGTGGCTGGATAATGAGTATTATCGGAAAAAGCGGAGTAAATGGATTTAATATTTACAGCATCCTAGTTGCAATTTTAGGTTCAGTAATATTATTATCTATTATTAATGCTATTAAAAAGAGAAAATAAATTGAATTTTATGTAGTATGTCAACTAAGGCATACTACTTTTTTTGTTTCCTTTAATACGGTAATTATTATAATTATCTGCTTGATATTTGAAAATTCTTGTATCATTGTTAACTATGTAAAAATTTGACAAATGTTAATTATCATATTATAATTTAACAATACGATATCTGGAGAGTTGTCCGAGTTGGCCGAAGGAGCATGATTGGAAATCATGTAAACATTAACGTGTTTCAAGGGTTCAAATCCCTTACTCTCCGCCATGCACTAGATGGGGAATTAGCGATGCCCTGTAACCTGCAATCGCTACAGCAGGATCGAATTCCCGAGCGCGGGATTAAAAGTGTTGGTATGAACTTAAAAAGTGGTGTTGAGAAGTGGGTCTCACGCAACAGAAACCTGTGAACCTGGTCAGGATCGGAAGGTAGCAGCCATAAGCAGTCATTTCTGTGTGATGTGAGGGTGCCTATTTTGAGCTAACTATTAGGAATCGCCTCCGCTTTTTCTAACAGACTCGGGTGTGCTTACATATTTACCAGATTTTATCTGGTAATTTTTTTGCATTTTTTAATACAATTAACTTTTTAATTTTTTTGTTTAATTTTCAAATTTTCAATTCTTTCTATTTATTTCCCATTTATTTTCTCATATTACAGATCAAATTCTCATCATTTTACATAAAACAAACTACATTTATTCTTCAATAGAATTTTAGGAAAATAAAAAACACCACTTTCGTGATGTTTTCTATCTCTTATAAATAAATCTTGACTTATTTTATAATGAACCTTCTTTACCATTTGTTTCATAATGCAAGCTCATATTTTTTACGTGTTTATGAAGCATAATGAGGGCAATAATGTTAGGGATTACCATTAGTGAGTTTGTTAAGTCTGCTGTGTTCCATACTAAGTCTACTTCTTGTAAAGAACCTGCGATGATACATAACAATACTAAAATTCTGTATGGCCACAAACCTTTATGACCGAATAAAAATCTGATATTTGTTTCACCGAAGTAATACCATCCAACTATTGTAGTGAATGCAAAGAATCCTAACGCTACTGCTAATAAAACTGTACCAGTTGGTCCAAAAGCTCTAGTGAAAGCTTCTTGAGTAACTAATGCTCCATTAAGACTTTTATCTGTCCATGCACCTGTTACTAAAATCATTAAAGCTGTTACTGTACAAATAACTATAGTATCGATGAATACACCTACCATAGCTGTATAACCTTGTAATACAGGGTGAGCTACATGAGCTGTAGCGTGAGCGTGTGGTGTAGAACCCATACCAGCTTCGTTAGAGAATAATCCTCTACCAACACCCTTAGCTGCTGCGGTTTTAATTGTGATACCTAATGCACCACCAAGAGCTGCTTCTGGGTTAAATGCTGCTTGGAATATAAGTTTAAATGCTGGTCCAATTTGATCATGGAACTTAACCATCATAATTATTGCTGCAATTATATAAATCAAAGCCATGATAGGAACTACTAATTGAGCAAAGTTTGCAATTCTCTTGATACCACCAATGAAAACTCCACCAGCTAATACTGCAACTACAATACCTACAATAATAGGATTAAGTTTACCACCAGTAGCGGCTACAACACTTGTTGCGATTGAGTTTGATTGAACTATGTTTCCTACAAATCCTAATGCTATTACGATTAAAATTGCAAATGCTGTTGACATTACTTTTGCTAATCCAGGATGAGTTGGTCCAATACCGTTTTTAATATAGAAAGCAGGACCTCCGACGTAGTTACCTTCGTCATCTTTTTCTCTAAATTTTTGTGCTAAAGTAGCTTCGGCATAGATTGTTCCCATACCTAGTATAGCTGCAAGCCACATCCAGAATATCGCTCCTGGACCACCTGCCATGATTGCTGTTGCAACCCCTGCAACGTTTCCAGTACCTACTTGAGCTGCGATTGCTACTGCTAAAGCTTGGAATGAAGATACTCCTTCATCTTCAGATTTCTTATCTTTTGAGAAGACTCCCCCAAAAGTTTGTTTAAATGCTGCACCTAATTTTCTAAATTGAACGCCTTTTGAATAAATTGTGTAGAATATACCACAACCTAAAAGTGCAATCAATAATATGTTGTTACTTAGAAAACTATTGATGGCCACTATGGTATCGTTTAATACTTTTTGATCCATAATATTTCCTCCTTAAATTTTTTTGAGATACTTGAAAACCTTTATTGTGATTATACTATGATACAACAAATTTTCTCTCAAATTTGATTATTTCAAGCAATTTATCGCTTTTACCCTGGATTAATAAATAAATTAATGCTTTTGCTTGAATAAGTAAGTCTAACCAAATCACTTATGAAAATCTTTTCATATCTCTTACTATTATTATACTATGTTTTTAGTAAAATGCAATAACTTTACTAAAATTTTTATTATTTTACAAATATTTATTGTTTTATTGTAAACTAACTGCTATATTACGCTAACAGCTTAATTGTTACATTTTTGTTATAATTATTTCCCTCTCTTAAATAAGAGCCTAATAGTGATTTTTTTTAGTGTTTGTGATATTATTATTTATAGAGTTCTTACTCTAAAGAATTTTAAGGAGTGAATTTACATGTATGATTTAATTATTATTGGTGCAGGTCCTGCTGGTTTATCAGCTGGTTTATACGCTGCACGTGCAAAAATGAACACATTGATAGTTGAAAAGGAAAAAACTGGTGGACAAATCACTACTACTGATTCTATTGAAAACTATCCAGGTGGAATTGTTGGAGAATCTGGCCCAAGCTTAATCAAAAAAATGGCTGACCAAATCGACAACTTCGGTCTTGAAATTAGAAGAGCAGATGTTGTTGACGTTGATTTTTCTGACAAAGTAAAAAAACTTACATTAAAAAATGGAGATGTATTAGAAGCTAAATCAGTTATTATAGCTACTGGTGCTGCTCCAAGAAAATTAGGATGCCCTGGTGAAAAAGAATTCACTGGTAAAGGTGTATCTTACTGTGCAACTTGTGATGCAGATTTCTTTACCGACCTAGAAGTATTCGTTGTTGGTAGTGGTAACTCTGCAGTTGAAGAAGCTACTTACTTAACAAAATTTGCTAGAAAAGTTACTTTATTAGTTAGAGGCGATCACTTGAAATGTGATAAAACTGCTGAAGACGAAGCAAAAGCTTGTGATAACTTATCTATGAGATTTAACACTTCTATTAAAGAAATCAAAGGTGAAGGAATCTTGGAATCAATCGTTATGGTTGACAAAGAATCAGGTAACGAAGAAGAATACCACTGTGACGAAGATGACGGAACTATGGGTGTTTTCGTATTCGTAGGTACAATCCCTTACTCTGATGTATTCAAAGGTAAAATCGAATTAGATGATTACGGATATGTTTTAGCTGACGAAGAAATGCACACTAACGTTGAAGGCGTTTATGTAGCTGGTGATGTTAGACAAAAAACTCTACGTCAAGTAGTTACAGCTGCTGCAGACGGCGCTATCGCTGCTACTCAAGCTGAAAAATATGTAGATAAATTCTAAATTTCATTTATTGAGATTTTCTATAAAAGAATTGCAGATTTCCGCTGTGAAATTTGCAATTTTTTTTTATTATGATATTATAATGATGTCAACGAACGATAGGCGTTCGATTGTGGTAATTTCATTCTTATTAGAATGAAAAATATATTTTAAAATACAGAAAGGATGTATTATGGGTTTTTTAGAAAATAAAAAAGTTATAATCATTGGAGACCGTGATGGAATTCCAGGTCTTGCAATTGAAACATGTGTAAACACAGTAGAAAATACAGAAGTAATTTTCTCAAGTACTGAATGCTTTGTCTGAACTAGCGCAGGAGCTATGGACTTAGAAAACCAAAAGAGAGTTAAAGACTTCGCTGAACAATACGGAGCTGAAAACGTAGTGGTTCTTCTAGGTGCCGCAGAAGCTGAAGCTGCAGGTCTTGCAGCTGAAACAGTAACAGCAGGTGACCCAACATTCGCAGGCCCATTAGCAGGCGTTGAACTTGGATTGTTAGTTTACCATGTTGTTGAAGAAGAATGTAAAGAACAATTCGATGCTGACGTTTATGATGAACAAGTTGGTATGATGGAAATGGTTCTTGACGTTGATGAAATCGCTGAAGAAATGAACGATATCAGAAGCGATTATTGTAAATTTTTATAAAATCTAACATTTCACTTAAAGTGAATATTCTTCTTATTATTATTTAAAAAGAAAACAGCCTTTAATTAGGCTGTTTTTTTGTTAGATATTCGATTTTTACAATAAATTATTTTGTTATTAATTTATCTGATTAATAGTAAATTTTTATAAATAAACTCATTAAAAAGTCAGCGATACAAATCGCCGACTAATTTAATCTTCAAATTCAATATTATTTCTTTGTGCTGCTTCCATTCTTTGTTTTTTAGCTTTTCCAGTTGCACTTCTAATTATCATCCATGCTAATAGAACCATTCCTATATATCCATTAACAACGTAAACGATGTTTACTAATGAGTCAAACTTCAAAGTCAATCCAATGATTGCCCCAACAATACCAGCTATTAAAGTAAATAATTTGTATTTCTTAGTTCCTTCATCAAAGAATCTTCCTGTTACAGTCCATAACAAAGGAACAGATGTTGTAAATATACCCAACATTATAAATATAGAGAATATTGTTGCAAGAACTGGATGAATTTTACCGGCTAAAACCAATACCGGAATTTGTGAATCGTACAAATCAGGAATTGATAATATGATTGCTATACTCATTATGAATATTGCAACTGAAAATCCAGTAGAACCTATGAAAACACCAGCTTCAGCATCTTTTAAGCTTTTTGCAGTGTTTCCAACTTCTGCCAAGAACGCAACTAGCCATATCATATTGAACCCTACATATGATCCAGCTGCTAGGAAGAAGTTCTTACTAGCTACTTTAATTTCTCCACTGTTAACTAATTTTTCTATAAGATCAAGACTTGATTGTAAATTACCCATATTCATGAATATAGAAATTAACCCTATTACTATTGCCATTATCGCAATAACTGGTCCAATCTTACCAATAACATCTACAATCTTACCTAGTCCAAGCATTACGACTAAAATAACAACCGCAGCCATAATAGCTCCACCTACATATTTCGGTGCATTAAAGTGTTGAACAGCTGTCGCTTGTGCACCGGCAATCATTACTGTATAAGATAAAAAAATAAAAAATACCGCGTAGTAATCTACGATAGTTCCTATCTTATTTCCACACATTAATTTGTAAATTTGGTTTGGTTTTTCAAATTTTGAATAATAACCGTCGTTTAAGAATGATAATCCTGCAAACGTAAACAAACCAAAACAAATCATAATTCCTATAAGTCCATATAGTCTATATGAAGAAAAGAATTGTAAAATTTCTTGGCCCGTTGCAAATCCAGATCCTATAAGTAATGCGATAAACGCTCCAGCATAGGTGATTACCTGACCTATGTTATACTTTTTTTTCATAATTTACCTCCTATTGATTTTTCTTCTGATTGACATTATTTAATGTGTATCGTTTTCCAAAAAATGCAAAGAGTTAAATATTATTAACTTAAAAATTTTACATTAAAACAATAAACAATAAAAAAACAAGGATCAAATCCTTTTTAGTCATTATAACATATTAATTCTAACTTTGTAAATATTTTCCTACATTTTTTCTAAATTTTTTGTTCAAATAGTCAAAAATCCCGAATTAAAAATCCGGGATTTTCCTCAGAGTTCTCTACGATAAATTAGATTTTATTACATTTACAATTCTTTCAAAATCTTTTTCAAAAACACACCTTAAATCCATGAAGAATGTATCATCATGAACAGTTCCAATAATATGTTCATCAGATAGTCTAAGTCTACGTTCAAATTCTGATACTTTCATTTTTGGTCTAATGGCAATAGAATACGAATTTAGTTTGTCTAATGGGTATGCCCCACCTCCAACTTCGCTTTGAGATTCCACAATTTCCATATTCAAATCTACTTCTTTTTCTATCATAGATTTAAGTTTTTCTGCTTTTTTGAGAATTTCTTCTTTTGGCATGGATATCATCTTCAATGTCGGGATATTTGCAATTGCCTTTTCATCATCTAAGTAGAATTTTAGAGTTTCTTCCAAAGCACCTAGTGTAAACTTATCAACTCTGAACGCTCTTAATAATTGATTTTTCTTAATTTTAGATATCAATTCTTTCTTTCCAACAATAATTCCTGCTTGAGGTCCACCTAAAATCTTGTCGCCAGAGAATGATACCAAATCAATTCCTTCATTAATACAATCCTTCACAGTTCTTTCATAACTAAGCCCAAACTTTGACAAATCTATCAACGAACCTGAACCCAAATCTTCTATTAAATGTATGCCTTTCTCATCACACAAATCTCTCAATTCATCTCCACTTACACTTTCGCTAAATCCTACTACAGAATAATTGGAAGTATGAACTTTCATTATAAGAGCAGTTTCTTCATTAATATTATCTTCATAATCGTATAAATGTGTTTTGTTAGTTGAACCAACTTCTACTAATTTTGCACCAGATTTTTCCATAATTGAAGATATTCTAAAAGATCCTCCGACTTCAACTAGTTCTCCTCTACTTATAATAGCTTGTTTATTTTGAGCTAAAGTATTTAAGGCAAGAAAAACAGCCGCCGCATTATTATTTACAACTACAGCATCCTCTGCTTTTGTGATTCTTTTTAAAAGTTCTACAGCGTGAACATATCTAGATCCTCTTTTGCCTTCATCTAAGTCGTACTCCAAGTTAGAATAATTCCCAGCGATTTTACACAAATTATCAACTACTTTTTCATTTAATAATGATCTACCAAGATTTGTATGTAAAATAACTCCTGTAGCATTTATTACTGGTTTCAATGATGGAGAAAAATTTTTGTCCATCAGTTCAAATGCCTTATCAATAACATCTTTGTTATAAAAATCAAACTCTTCTTTATTTAATATTCTATTTCTAAAAAATTCTATGGATTCTCTCACAGAATCTTTAATTAAACTTTCAGGATATTCTTCATAAGCCTTTAAAATTTCTTCCGATTCTAAAATTTCTGAAACTTGAGGAAGTTTCTTGAACATTTCTTGTAAATTAGCTCCCATTTTTTTGTCCTCCATTTTCTTCTATATATTATATACGTATTTGACATTAACTTATGAGTAAATTATAATATAAGAGCAGAGAATTGTCTATCATATAGCGATTGGAAGATCGTAATCGCTTTTTAAATCAGAATAGAATTCGAATTTTTTATTTACGTTTTAATGTTTTGGTTTTAACAAATTAAATTTCATTTGATAAAGTAATTTGTGATTTTTTATGAGCGGTTATTATGATTTCCTATATATGATTACATTTGAGTGATTTTGTTATATAATAATATTGAGCTAGAAAATAGCTTATAACGAATCAAAAGACAGGTAGGGTAAAAGATGTTATTAATCACAAACAATGAATTTTTTAAAGATGCTATCAAAAGGAATGATGTAACAGTTGAATACATTGATATCGACTACATCGGAATTTTGAAAAAATCTCGCGATTTAATTCATCAAAATTATCGCCTAGTCACTCACCCACTTTATGGATCAGTAAAACCAAACGAAACTGTTTTTAGGTCTGTTATTTTGGAAAAGGGTGACAAATTTGATACTGATTCTTTGATGATGATTGAAGAATCTATCAACACTGCAACTAAGTTTATGAATATTTCTAAACCAAAGCGTTGGCCAGCTGAAATCTTAGATGATTTCAGAGTTGTCGATTTCGACATCATTAGTCAGACTTTGGATAGAATATTAATATAAAAATTTTAGGAGGCATTTGAAATGTTAGAATTAGACAAGAAAACTTTTGAACCAGAAGTATTAGAAGCTGAAGGATTAGTATTCGTAGACTTCTGGAGTGACGGATGTGAACCATGTAAGGCACTTATGCCAGGCGTTCATGAATTAGCTGAAAAATACGGTGACAAAATTAAATTCTGTTCACTAAACATTACTTCAGCTAGAAGAGTTGCTATCAAACAACAAGTATTAGGATTACCAACTATGTTAATGTACAAAGACGGTCAAAAAATTGATGAAATCAATAAAGATGACGCTAATTTGGAAAACATAGAAGCAATGATCCAAAAACACTACAACTAATCTAAAGCTAGATTAAAGTAGAAGTAAATTAGTTAAAAACTCATTAGGGGTCACTCCCCTATTGAGTTTAAATAAAAAATTATTATAGGAGGTTAAGATATGCGTCTTGAATTAGGTAAGATTTTTATTAAAGACATCATCTTTGATGAAGGTGAGTCAAGAATCGAAGACCACATTTTGTATCTTAATAAGAAAGAATTAGCAGATGTATCAGGTGTAGCTGATGATGAACACTTAGAATCAATTGATTTTGACATCGCTCATCCAGGCGAAAGCACTCGTATAACACCAGTTAAGGATGTTAACGAACCAAGAGTTAAAGTTGAAGGTGGAGAAATATTCCCAGGAATATTAAACAAAGTTGATCCTGTTGGTTCAGGTAAAACTATCGCTCTTAAAGACATGGCTGTTGTTACAACAGGTAAAATCGTAGGATTCCAAGAAGGTATCATCGATATGTCAGGTTTAGGTGCTGAATATACTCCATTCTCTAAGACAGTTAACTTAGTAGTAACTATCGAACCAGTTGAAGGTGTTAAACAACACAATCACGAAGCTGGCGTTAGAATGGCAGGTTTAAGAATCACTGATTTCATCGGTAGATTAGCAAAAGATTTAGAAGCAGATGAATGGGAAACATTCGAAACTCTTCCAATCTTAGAACAAGTTAAACAATATCCAGAATTACCAAAAGTTGTATATGTTTACATGTTACAAACTCAAGGTTTATTACACGACACTTATGTTTATGGAGTTGACGCTAAGAAAATTATTCCAACTTTCTTATACCCAACTGAAATCATGGACGGAGCAATTTGTTCAGGTAACTGTGTAAGTGCTTGTGACAAAAACCCAACTTACGTTCACTTAAACAATGGTGTAATCAGAGAATTATACAAAGAACACGGTAAATCAATCAACTTCTTAGGAGTTGTAATTACTAACGAAAATGTATACTTGATGGATAAGATCAGACACTCTGACATGACTGCAAAACTTTGTGAATTCTTAGGAGCTGACGCTGCTATCGTATCACAAGAAGGTTTCGGTAACCCAGATACTGACTTAATCATGAACTGTAAGAAGATTGAAGGCAAAGGAATCCAAACTGTTATCATCACTGATGAATATGCAGGACGTGACGGTGCTTCTCAATCATTAGCAGATGCTGACCCAGCTGCAAACGCAGTAGTAACTGGTGGTAATGCTAACCAATTCATCACTTTACCAAAGATGGACAAAGTAATTGGTCATATCCAATTCGTTGACACTATCGCAGGTGGATCTGATGGAGCATTAAAAGATGACGGTACTATCGAAGTAGAAATCCAAGCAATTACTGGTGCTACTAACGAAACTGGATTCAACAGATTAACAGCAAAAACTTATTAGTATTAAAGAAGATTTATTCAAAACTAAATAAAATATAAATTTAAGAAAGGATAATTATGGGATTTTTAGAAAATAAAAAAGTTATCATAATTGGAGACCGTGATGGAATTCCAGGTCTTGCAATTGAAACATGTGTAAACACAGTTCCTAACACAGAAGTAATTTTCTCATCTACAGAATGTTTCGTCTGAACTAGTGCAGGAGCTATGGACTTAGAAAACCAAAAGAGAGTTAAAGACTTCGCTGAACAATACGGAGCTGAAAACGTAGTGGTTCTTCTAGGTGCCGCAGAAGCTGAAGCTGCAGGTCTTGCAGCTGAAACAGTAACAGCAGGTGACCCAACATTCGCAGGCCCATTAGCAGGCGTTGAACTTGGATTGTTAGTTTACCATGTTGTTGAAGAAGAATGTAAAGAACAATTCGATGCTGACGTTTATGATGAACAAGTTGGTATGATGGAAATGGTTCTTGACGTTGATGAAATCGCTGAAGAAATGAACGATATCAGAAGCGATTATTGTAAATTTTTATAAAGAAAGGAAGTAAGCTTAATGGATAAAATTAAAGTTGTTCATTATATAAACCAATTCTTCGCTGGTATTGGTGGAGAAGAAAAAGCTGATACAAAACCATTTATAGCAGAACAATTACCTCCTATCTCTGCTCAATTGCAAAAAGCATTGGGAGAAGATTTTGAAGTAGTTAGAACTGTAGTATGTGGTGACTCATATTTCGGTGAAAATATGGAATCTGCTCAAAAAGAAGTATTGGGAATGATCAAAGAAGCTAACCCAGACTTCGTAGTAACTGGTCCTGCATTCAACGCTGGTAGATACGGTGTTGCTGCTGGTACAATGGCTAAAGCAGTTAAAGATGAATTAAATATTCCTGTATTAACAGGTATGTATCCTGAAAACCCAGGTGCAGATATGTACAAAAAGGACGTTTATATCGTAGAAACTAAAAATAGTGCCGCTGGTATGAGAGACGCTATGAAGAAAATCGGTAAATTAGGTCCTAAGGTTGCTAAGGGAGAAGAAATTGGCGCTCCTAAAGAAGAAGGATATATTGAAAGAGGAGTTCGTGTTAACTTCTTCTCAGACAAAATCGGTTCTCAAAGAGCTGTTGAAATGCTTATTAAGAAAATTAATGGCGAAGAATTCGAAACAGAATATCCAATGCCTGCATTCGACAGAGTTGAACCTGGTAAAGCTATCAAAGATTTATCAAAAGCAAGAATCGCTCTTGTAACTTCTGGTGGTACAGTTCCAAAAGGAAACCCAGATCACATCGAATCATCTTCAGCAACTAAATACGGTTCTTATGATTTCCACGGAATCGATGATTTAACAGCTGAAAACTCTGAAACAGCTCACGGTGGATACGACCCAGTATACGCTAACGAAGATGGAGACAGAGTTACTCCTATCGATGTTATGAGAGAATTCGAAAGAGAAGGCGTTATTGGTTCATTACACGAAACTTGGTATTCAACTGTAGGTAATGGTACTGCCGTTGCTAATGCTGATGCTTTCGGTACTGAAATTGGTGAAAAATTATTAGCTGACAACGTAGACGCAGTTGTTCTTACTAGTACCTGAGGTACTTGTACACGTTGCGGTGCAACGATGGTAAAAGCAATTGAACGTACAGGACTTCCTGTTGTTCATATTTGTACAGTTACTCCTATCTCATTAACAGTAGGTGCTAACAGAATTGTCCCAGCTATTGCTATTCCTCACCCATTAGGAAACCCAGCATTAACTAAAGAAGAAGAATATAGTCTTCGTAAAAAGATTGTTATGAAAGCATTAAACGCTTTAACTACAGAGGTAGAAGATCAAACAGTTTTTGAAGACTAATTCAAATATAAATAAATAATAAAGGAGAATAGTTAACAGATGAATTTTCCAGTATTAAAGGGAGCTGGCTATGTATTAGTCAACACTCCTGATATGATTATCCAAAACGGATCAACATGTCAAACTGAAAGAGTAGTAAACCCAGATTCTGAATTCTTAAAAGAAGTTGGAAAACACATTAGAAGTTTTGATGAGGTAGTAAAATATCTTCCTAACCAAGTTTATATAGGAAATGTTTCTCCTCAAGAACTTGAAAATTACGAAATGCCATTTACTGATCACTCTTACGAAGAAGGTAAGGCTGATGGTAAAATGGGTAAAATCGTAAAACAAGACGTATTCATTGCCCTATTACAAATGAGTGATGCATTCGACTTAGTAAAACTTTCTGAAGAATTCGTAAACGAAATTAAACCAGTTATCGAAGAAGAATATCCTATTTTAGAACCATATTTCGGTCACCTAAAAGGATCTGATATTTCAAATGCTCAAGAATTATTCGACACTCACATGGCAGAAGCTTTATACCATGACGGAAAAGTTTGTGGTTATATTAAAGCCGCTCATGATATCGACGTAAACTTAAGCGCTCACACAATGTTCGAAAACTTAGTAGTAAAAGCTTCAGGTGTTCTTGCAGCTGTTGAATTAGTTACTAAGAACGACATTGACAGAGATGATATAGATTATGTAATCGAATGTTCAGAAGAAGCCTGCGGAGACGTTAACCAAAGAGGTGGCGGTAACTTCGCTAAATCTATCGCTGAAATCGTAGGATTACAAAATGCAACAGGCTCTGATACAAGAGGATTCTGTGCAGCTCCTATTCACTCATTAATCGAAGCAAGTGCTTTAGTTAAATCTGGTGTTTATAAGAATGTTATGGTAGTAGCAGGTGGTTCAACTGCTAAATTAGGTATGAACGCTAAAGACCACGTTAAGAAGGGCTTCCCAGTTCTTGAAGACGTAGTTGGTGGATTTGCAATTTTAATCTCAGAAAATGATGGTGTTCACCCAGTATTAAGAACTGACATCGTAGGACGTCACACAGTTAAGACTGGTTCTTCACCACAAGCAGTTATCTCAAGCTTAGTATCTCATTCATTAGAAGAAAATGGATTAAAGATTACTGATGTAGATAAATACTCTGTAGAAATGCAAAACCCAGATATCACTAAACCTGCCGGAGCTGGAAATGTTCCTGAAGCTAACTATAAGATGATCGCTGCCCTTGCTGTTAAACAAGGAGACTTAGACAGAAAAGAATTAGCTAATTTCATTAAAGAAAAAGGCTTAGTAGGTTGGGCTCCAACACAAGGACACATCCCATCAGGTATTCCTTATGCAGGACATGCTATTAAAGACTTAACTGAAGGAGATTACAACAGAGTAATGTTCGTTGGTAAAGGTAGTTTGTTCCTAGGTAGAATGACTAACTTATTTGATGGTGTATCTATCGTTATGGAAAGAAATGATGGTAAAATGGAAGATGAATCATCAGTTTCATCTGAATCAGAAAAGGATCAAATTAAGAAAGTAATCGCAGAATCCATGAGAAAACTAGCTGAAAATCTTTTAGCAGAATAGAGGTGTAGACATGGATAATAAAAAAATTTCCGAAGTATTTCTTGAAATATCTGAAGCTATCGAAAGCGGAAAATTTGGTAAGAAAGTAAAAATCGGTCTTACTACTTTAGGTAGTGAACACGGTGTTGAAAACATGAAAAAAGCTATTGAATTAGCTGATTCTGATCTTTTTGAAGTAGTTGTTATCGGTGAAAAAGTTGATGACGAACATGAAACTTATGAAGTTGATAACGATGAAGATATGTACAAAAAGATGGAAGAATTACTTGACAGTGGCGAAATTCAAGCCTGTGTAACTCTTCACTACAACTTCCCTATCGGTGTTTCAACAGTTGGTAGAGTAATCACTCCTGGTACTGGCAAAGAAATGTTCTTAGCTACTACTACAGGAACTAGTGATACAGAAAGAACAAAAGCTATGGTAAGAAATGCAGTTGCAGGTGTTATCGCAGCTAAATCTTGTGGTATCGCAAAACCAACAGTTGGTATTTTGAACATCGATGGTGCAAGACAAGTAGAAAAAGCTTTGAAACACTTCAAAGACAACGGATTCGATATCGAATTTGCTGAAAGCCAAAGAGCTGATGGTGGTATCGTAATGAGAGGTAATGACCTTCTTATGGGAAGCTGTGATGTAATGGTAACTGATTCATTAACAGGTAACTTATTAATGAAGATGTTCGGTTCATTCACATCAGGTGGTAACTACGAAACTACTGGTTTTGGATATGGTCCTGGTATCGGTGAAGGCTACGAAAGAAATATATTTATAGTATCTCGTGCTTCAGGTGCTCCTGTAGTTGCAAATGCTTTAAAATATGCTTACCAAACAGTAGCTGGTGGAATTGATAACAATAAAAAATCTATCTATAAACAAGCTGAAAAGGCTGACTTCAAAGGCATCTTAGATTCTTTAACTAAGAAAGAAGCTCCAAAGGAATCTTCTGAAGAAGTTAAAATGCCAGACAAAGAAGTTGTATCTGCAACAATCTCAGGAATTGACATTCTTGAAATTGAAGATGCTGTTCAAGCTTTATGGAAAGAAAATATATACGCTGAAAGCGGTATGGGCTGTACTGGTCCAATCGTTCAAGTGTCTGATGCAAACTTAGATAAAGCATCACAAATACTAAAACAAAATGGTTATATAGAATAATTCTATAGGCTTTTAAAAAGATGTGTGATTTTTCACACATCTTTTTTTTGAGCTATTTTAAATTTTTCCCAAATTATTTTTCCCCTACTTTTTTTCCAATAAAAAAACCTCAGACTAAAAGTTTAATCAAACTAGTAATCTAAAGTTATCTTTAATTAAATTATTCTATTATATTTCTCCATCTCCAACCGTATGTTTCACTTGCATTACATACAATAACGAATGCTAATGGATCTATTTCTTGGATGTATTTTTTTAACATAATAAAATCTCTATTGCTTACAACTGTTTGAACGATTTCTTTTTCCATTCCAGAATAAGCACCCTTTGCAGTGTAAATATTAGCAGATCTTGTAAGATTGTCTACTAAGAATTTGCTTACTTCATCAGGCTTTGAAGTAGTAATGGTGCAAAGTTTTGATGTGTTCATACCATTAATTGTAAAATCTATTATTAAACCGTTAAGTACAGTACCTACAAGTGAGTATATAGCTATTTCTGTTCCGTAGGCATACCATGCTGATAAAGTGATAAGGAAATCCACCATCAAACATCCTTTACCCAACTCAATTCCCAAGTATTTATTCAATATCTTAGCGAATATGTCAGAGCCACCTGTTGATGCGTAATTATTAAGTACAATCCCCACACCTGTCCCGTAAATCATTACTGCTGCTATTAATTGAATCATTTTTCCTTCAAATAATGGTTTTTCCATAGGAAATACAATATCTAAAATCCAAACCAATAAACTAAGTCCCAAAGAACAAATTATAGTTTTAAGTCCAAAAGCCTTTCCAAGCATTATAAATCCTACTATAAATAAAACCGTGTTTATGATAATCAGAATTGGACCCGTTGAAATAGGAACGAAATTACCTATTACAATTGCCATACCAGCTGCCCCACCTAATGACAATTTATTTGGTGCCAAGAAGAAATGAATTCCCAATGCAATAAGGATTACGCCTACTGCCATCATAATTACGCTTTTTCTTTTATTTCTCTTTTCTAAAGCGTCTAAATCAATCATATTATCCCCCTAGTATTTTTATGCAATAATATTATAACAATTGAATATACAATTTACAACGATATATTCATTGCTTTCTAATAAATATTTTAATATTTCAAATTACAAGATATCTATAAATCTTTCTATTGGTAGTCCACGAGCCTTGTCCTTAATATCCAAGGAAAGTTTCAGTAGTTCAGTTGTTTTTAAACTAGCATACTTTGCTGACTCAAATATTGATTTATTTTCTGAATATTGACTTATGAATAATGCCGAGAACAAATCCCCTGTTCCCGCATAAGATGTGTCGATGTATTCATAATATATTTTATCTGATACAAAATTCTCATCCATACAGAAAACAAAATGTTCATTATTTTCTTCTACACTTGTAATAACGGCGTATTTTGCACCCATTTGGATAAGTTTTTCTGCCACATCGTTAATCGGTTCATTCATCTTACAAGTGATCATTCTAGCTTCTGTTTCGTTTGGAATAATTACTGTAGCTATATCTATAAGTTTTCTGAAATTTTCAATATTATCATCGTCCAATCCATTATAAAGTTTGCCATTATCTGCCATAATTGGATCAACAATAACATCTGGTGAGTTTTTTTGTTTTTTTATGAAGTCTTTAATTATGTCTACTTGTTTTAAGCTATATAAAAATCCTGTAGCTATTAAATCAAAACTAAAATCCAATTCTTCCCATACTTTTGTAGCTTGTTTCATGTATTCTGTCGTATCTAATATCGCAAATTTGCCATAATCCAAAGTGTTACTTACAACAGCTGTTGGCAAATTAAAAACGCTTTTACCCTTGTTACTTAGCACAGGAATCATACAACTAAGAGCGACTCTCCCATATCCTGGCATATCGTTGATTAGTAATATATCTTTCATGTTTTCTCCTCCATCTAATTATAACACTAAAACTACATTTGTATATCAAATAAATCTTAATGTTTTTGTAGATTTTTAAGCTCTTAAAAGCTCATTATTTCTCAATTTTTTGTGATATAATATCAGTTGGAAATAAGGAGGGGCTTATGTTCAATTTTAATATAGAAGAGCACAAATTTAAATATATACATTTTATAGGAATCGGTGGAATATCAATGAGTGGTATCGCTGAATTGTTGAACCATTACGGATACAAAGTTTCTGGAAGTGATAGAGAAGAATCCGACGAAACTAATAGACTAAAAAGTCTAGGGATTGAAATATTTATCGGACAAAAAAGAGAAAATATCAAAAATCCTGACTTAATTGTATACACTGATGCAATCTTAGACGACAACGAAGAATTAGTTGCTTCAAGAGAACTTGGAGTAGATGTTGTAAGCAGGGGTGTCTTCCTTGGAGCACTAATGAGAAATTACAAATACTCCATAGGAGTTAGTGGATCTCATGGCAAATCAACTACAACTTCAATGATTGCGAAAATATTAATTGATGCAAAAGTTGATCCGTCTATACTTTTAGGTGGAAAACTTGACGAAATCCAAGGCAATGTTCACTGTGGAAATAGTGAATACATGCTTACAGAAGCTTGTGAATACAAAGCAAATATTCTCAATTACTATCCTTCAATGGCTATTATTTTGAATATTGATGAAGACCACTTAGATTACTATAAGGATTTGAACCACATTGTTGCAACATTCATTGGCTACATGAAAAACTTGGACGAAAATTCTAAAGCTATTATAAACATAGACGATCCAAACTGTGAACCTCTATTATCTCATATTAAAGGTGAAATCATAACATTTGGTATAGAAAATGAAAAAGCTAATTACAACGTTCACGATATAACTTTTAATGAAAATGGCAATCCTACATTTGTAATTTCATCTAAAAAGTTTGACAAAGACGAAGAATTCTCACTTTCTATAATTGGACGTCACAACATATACGATGCAGTGGCTGCGATTATCGCATGTTACGAATTTCACATCGATATCGATACTATAAGAAAAAATATGAAAGAATACCAAAATCTTCATAGAAGAATGGAAACTGTAGGATTTTACAATGGTTGTGAAATAAAGACCGATTACGGCCATCACCCTACTGAAATCAAAAATACGTTGAAAGCATTAGATGAGCACAAAAAGGGTAAATTCTACTGCGTATTCCAACCTCACACTTACTCAAGAACAAAGATGTTATTGGATGATTTTGCCAATGCATTCTACGATTGTGATGAGGTTATAGTAACTGAAATATACGCTGCAAGGGAAAAATTCGACAGCAGCATTCATTCTACAGATTTGGTCGAAAAACTTGTTAAAAATGGCGTGAATGCAAAATACTACAAGACTTTTGAAGAAGCTCGTGATTATCTTCGTTCTAAAGTTTCTGAGAATGACATGGTATTGACTACTGGTTGTGGAAACCCTGATGTACTTGCGAAGATGATTGTAAAATAATATGTGTACAACAATTATTGTAGATTATCCACAAGGCTCTGTGATGGCACGTACGCTTGATTTCGAAGTGCCTTTGGAATACAACATGATTTATATTCCAAGAGGATTTCATTATGCTGATGATTTGTATCACAAACCTCTGCGTTCAAAATATAAAATGATGGGAATGTGTTTTAGAAATCTGTACCCTATCAAAGATGGTGTAAATGAACACGGGCTGTGCGGTTGTACTAATATGTTTATCGCAAATAATTTGTTCAGCAATCATCCAATTGAAGGAAAAATAAACACAAATTCACTAGATTTTATGAATTTTGCACTTGGAAATTACAAAACAGTTGAAGAATTGTTAAATGATTTGGACAATATTCACCTAGCGAACAAAGATGTTGACGGAAATTCTGTGATATGCCCTGATTTCCACTTTATGTTTGTCGACAGAACTGGTGATTCAACGATTTTAGAATACAAAAATCACAAATTAGTCCCATGTGGAGATAATCCTAAAGTAATGACTAATTCACCAAAATATTCTTCACACGTTAAAAGATATGAAAAATCTGTCGGTGATTTGTCCAAGTTTAATCAGATAAAAGATTTGACAGGAGCCTACGATCCTGTGAGTAGATTCATCAAAGCAAAATACATCCTGTCAACTCACAAGAAATCTAATAATATAAATGAAGCATACTCATCAGCATTTAGTATCTTAGAGCCCCTAAAAATCACTGAAGGCTTTTTTAAGAACGATTCACACGATTACTATACATTCACTAGGTATATAAGTGCATTCGACACACAGACCGCTTCTATGGCTGTTAGAACGCATTCCAATACTCAAACTTATTTGATAGATTTTGATGATATACCAGACCAAAATGAAATATACTCATATTATTTTGAAAACAAATTAGAATTTAAGAGAATTATTAAATGATAGGCTAATGCCTATCATTTATTTTTTGCGTAATGAGATGCAAAATTCCTCAAAAAAATAGAAGCTATTTTGTAATTAACAAAATGCTTCCATTTTTATCAATTATGCATTAAATTTTTCAAGATCTAAATCGTGTTGCATAGCTGCTACCATAACACCAGTAGATCCACCTGCGTGAACGTTAGTTGAAGTACGCGCCATATCTGCAACACCTTGGATTGGGCTTAGTACTAAAATCATTTCAACTGGTAATCCCATTGTAGCAAAAATAGCTGTTGCTTGAATAGTTCCTGTTCCTGGTACTCCTACTGTTCCCATTGATGCGAACAAGCATGAACCAACCATGATTAAATATTGAGTAGCAGAGAATGGAATATTAAGCGCGTTAATTGTAAACATAGCTAATAAAATTGGCCATACTGCTGCACAACCTGGCATACCAAATGTTGTACCAATTGATGCTGCAAATGATGCAGTTTCTGTAGGTACACCCATGTCTTCTTGTTCTTTAATGTTTGCTGGCAAAGATCCAATTGAACTTTGTGTAGTAAATGCTATCAACCATGCTGGGAAGAATTTACGTTGGAACTTGAATGGATTGATGTGTGCAATCAAACTCATCATAGCTGATGTAGTGATGAATGTGTGGAACAAACATGCTACATAAACCATTAATAATAAGAATAATAATGATTTAACGAATGATAAATCCAATGTAGCAACTTGGTTTGCTAATAATGAAAGAACAGCATAAGGAGTAAATTCGATGATTTCTCCAATTACTTTGTTCATTACTTTGTTACCAGCTTCTACAAAATCCATGAATGGTTTAATTTCTTCTTTGTTAGTATATCTAAGTACAACAATACCGATAATAATTGCAAAAATTACAATTGGAACGATTTTGTTGTGACTCATACTGTCGATGATATTCTTAGGGAAGAAACTTACAAATACATCTGCAAAAGGTGGAACTTCCTTAACCTTATCTGCAACATCCATTTTAATGTTGGCATTCATTCCTATGTTTACTAATTTACCTAAAATTATAGACAATATAGCAGCTAAAACATTGTGTAAAGCTAAAATAAGAATTGTTTTGCCACCCATTGATCTTAATTTTTCTGAGCTTTCCAAAGATGCAACTGTAGTAATAATTGAAAATAATAATAATGGAATTACAAATGCTTGTAATAAACTTGCAAACACACGACCAAATATCGCTACATAATCTGTGCTTCCTTTGAAAATAAGTCCTACTATCGCACCCATTGCTGTAGCTAATAAAATTCTAATCATGAATGAAGTACCTTTTTTCTTCAAACGATCGATAACTACGCATAACGCAAAAGCTACACCTAAAGCGATTAAGCTTTTAATCATTTCAACATCTCCTTTATATATTTTTGTCACACTAATCTTATCATATTGTCTTATAATAGACAATGATATTTAATTGATACTATCGTTTTCACCATGTCTTATTTATTGTATTATTCTATATATCAATTTTACCTGTAAATTCTGAGGTTTATTGTGTTTTTTCAAAATTTATATAAATGATGGTTTGATAAAGATTTTAAAATTATTTTACAATTTATATCGGTTATCGTTAATATATCAACACTTTTTATTTAGTTAATTTCAAATTGAAATTTACAAATATTATTTAATTTTTGTAATATATAGATTTTCTCAATAAAAAAAGACCGATGTTAAACATCAGCCTTATCTTTCCCATCTACCTCGTTTGTAAATAATAAATCCCACAATAACTGTCAGAGCATTTGACACTAACATCGATATCCAAATTCCTGTAGATCCAAGATTTGTCAAGCTCTTAAGTATCATAATAAGTGGAAGTCTTAAAACCCATAACCTTGCAAGTGACAAATACATTGTAAGCTTTGTTTTACCAACACCTTGGAAGAAACCATTAATCGCTGAGAAATATCCCATGAAAAATGTAATTATCGCTGAGAAGTACATGTACTCACTTGCTTGTCTCCATAGTTCTATATCTGAACGATCTTTGATGAATATGGATAGCAATTGATCTTTGAAAAGCAAAATAATTATCGCAGAAGCCAAAGAAAAGAAAGTTATTATAATATTTGCACGTTTGAAAATATCCTTGCTTCTTTCTTTTTTACCTGCTCCAATATTTTGTCCTGTAATTGATGTCAACGCCATTCCAATTCCTATAGCTCCTTGATTGAATATATCGGACAATCTGTTGCCCATAGAAAATGCAGCAAGTGTAGTTGTACCATATGATTGGATAAATCCATTAAGAACAGTAAAGCCAATAGCTTCCCCACTCGATCCAAGTGAAGCTGGGATAGCGATGGAGAAAATGTGTTTGATAATTCCCATATCAAGTTTGAAGTTTTTGAAACTAACTTCTATTTCAGATTCTTTTTTGACAACTATTATCGCAAAAACTACAAGCAATACTTTGGATAAAACTGTAGCCCATGCAGCACCTGCAAGACCCATGTTGAGTCCTGGAATTCCCAGAACATTATCAAAAATAAAGAATGGATCTATAACGACGTTTGTCACAGATGAAATTGTCGATATAATCGTCATAGATTTCGTTCTTCCTTGAGAATTGAGTATCGATTGATATCCAAAAAATATCATATCAAACAATAGCCCTACAGAGTTTATCGCAAGAAATATGTATGATTTGTATTCAAAGCTTCCTGTTGCTCCCATCCATCTTACAATAAATGGTGCGGTAATTACACCTAGAATGCTAAAGATAACTCCAAGTACTGTGGTAAGTATTAATGTATGCACAGCGTATATTGAGCAGTCTTTTAATTTTCTAGCTCCAAGTCTTTGACTCATTAAAGAAGTAGCTGCCACACTCACTCCAAGTCCAACTGCTATAAACAAATACAGCACAGGCCAAGTAAAAGATGTCGCAGCATAGTCTTCCGAGCTAATTCGAGCTACATATATTCCATCAGTTATACCATAAAGGGTTTTTATTAGATTACTAATCATCAATGGGATACTTAATTTAAAAATCACATCAGTAATATTTCCATTAGTAATAAATTCTATATTGCTTTTTTTGTTTCCCATTTACTCGCCCCCCTATTAATTTATAATTTAAAATAACCTATTCCAAATAATCCTGGTCCAGTGTGAATACTCAATGTAGGTGCAATTTGTCCTTCATAATAGAACTTTGCTCCTTCAATTAAATCATTCATACTTTCCTTGGCCTTTTCCATTGCGCTTTGATTATCACCGTTTAATAAAACCAAATAATAGTCTTTGATACCTGATAACTCTTTTTTCACTATTTCAATAGCGTGGTTGATGTTTTTCACTGTACCACGATTTTTTTCTACTGTATAATATTCTCCGTCTTCATTACAAGATATTATAAGCTTCAAATTTAATAAATTACCAACGATCCCAGTAATTTTACCTATTCTACCACCTAAAGACAAATATTTTAAAGTATCCAAAGTTATAACTGGTACTGAATCTTTGATTTTTTGTTTCATTTTTTCAATTACAGATTCAAAAGATAACCCTTCGTCGATTAATTTTCTCGCAAATATTGCAAAAAATCCCGTACCAATTGAAATATTTTTTGAGTCAAATACTTCTACTTGCACATCTTCCACTTGATCTTTCGCAAGCATAAATGCATTGTACATTCCACTTAGTTTTGAAGAAATGGAAATGCATATTATCTTGTCAAACCCCTTGTTTTTTATTTCATTTAATTTATTAACGATATCTCCAAGAGATGGGATGGATGTTTTTGGAACTTCTCTATCTATATTTTCATATATATATTTAGGATCAACAGTATAATCATCGTAGGATACATCTGAGTAGTTTATTTGAAGCGGCATCAATTCAATGCCGTATTCTTCTGCTATTTTTGGTGTAATTTCACTACCTGAATCTGTTAAAATTGCTATCTTTCCCATAATATCTCCTAACTAGTCAAGGCTATTAAAATATTCTCTAACTTCTTTTATTTTTCCACAAGTCATCTTTCCTTCTGGACAACTTCCTTTAACACAACCTGGCCCTGCTTTTTTGAAAATTTGTGGACACACTTTTTTCGCTTCAACAAGCATTAGTGTAGCCATTTCTCTGATTTCCCATTGCGCTCTTTGACAACACCTAGCTTCAAAGAAATGCAACAGCTCACGTGCATTCATTGTCATGACAATTTTTGTCTCAGTAGCATTTGAAAACACATATCTTGCATCTTCAATGGAACTTTTTTCTGACATTGATTTTGCTTTTTTCTCGTCAACACCAGATTCGATTAATCTGTCGTATTCTTCTTGTATCAAAATTTCTGTGAGTTCGTTGTATGCATCAATCGTATGCTTCATGTGTTTCTCGTAGATTTCTAAAGCCTTGGGATTATTTTTTATTTTTGGAGGGATAATATACTCGTAATTATTCGCTCTCACATATCGTTGAGATTTTTGTGAGTAACTTGCTAATCTGTGTCTGACCAATTGGTGGGTCAAAGTTCTAGATACACCCTCAATTGCAAAAGTAAAACTAATGTGTTCGACTGGCGACATGTGCCCCAAATCCATTAATTTGTCTATGAAATTTTCTACATTTTCATCAGTTAGTCCCTCTTCAATCTCCATAACAGAACTATCTGAATAACAAAGTTTTGCACTTGATGCGACAAGTTTTTGTGCATCAGGAGTGTATCTAATTAGATTAACCTTCATTAATTACTTCTCTCCCATATAACTCCATCTCTTGTGTCTTTTAACACAATTCCCATAGATAAAAGTTTATCTCTTATTTCATCTGCTTTTTTGAAGTCTTTTTCTTTTCTAGCAGCATTTCTTTGTTCGATCAAATCTTCGATTTCAGAATCCAAATTGTCATCTTCTTCTTTGAATAAAATTCCCAAAACATAAGAAATATCATCCATCAATTTCTTAGCGTCAAGCAAGATATTTTTAGATGTATTTTCATTGTAATTTTTGTTGATATATTTAATGAAATCAAACAATACGCTAATTGCATCGGCCGTATTGATGTCATCATCCATAGCTTGTTCGAATTTTTCTCTGAATATTTTTATATTATCATATTTTTCTTCTTTTTCAGAAGAGTTATCCAAAATTCTATTTAAGAATCTCTTAGCAGTGTACAATCTTTCCAGAGAGTTTTTTGTAGCAACTAATGTGTCGTGACTGAAATCAATCGGATTTCTGTAGTGGACTGATAACAACCACAATCTAATAACTTCCAAATCAAATTCTTTTTCAATATCTTTTAATAAGAAGAAATTATTCTTTGATTTGCTCATTTTTTCCTTGTCTACAGTTATCATTGAGTTGTGTAACCAATAATTTGCAAAATGAGCTCCAGTGCATGTTTCCGATTGTGCGATTTCATTTTCGTGGTGTGGAAATTGCAAATCTTCTCCACCAGCGTGAATGTCAATAGTGTCACCCAAAATTGATTTACTCATTACAGAGCATTCCAAGTGCCAACCAGGTCTTCCCATTCCCCATGGACTTTCCCAAGCCGGTTCACTTTCTTCTTTTCTCTTTTTCCATAAAGCAAAATCCATTGGATTTTTCTTTTCGCTATTTACATCAATTCTCGCACCAGCACGTAAATCATCGATATTTTTCTTGGATAATTTACCATAATCTTTTGCTTTTGTGATATCAAAGTACACATTGCCATCGACATTATATGCTGCACCCTTGTCTTCCAAAGTTTTCACAAATTTAATCATTTCATCGATATATTCAGTAGCTTTTGGATGAATTGTGTCTTCTTCGTCGAAATTAAGTCCAGATACATTGTCCAAATAAGCTTGAATGTATTTCTTAGTTATTTCTCGGAAATCTATATTTTCGTCTTTTGCTTTATTTATGATTTTGTCGTCGATATCAGTGAAGTTACTTACAAATTTAACACTATATCCTTTGTAAATAAAATATCTTCTCAAAGTATCAAATACCACAATCGGTCTTGCATTTCCAACGTGAATATAATTATAAACTGTAGGACCACATACGTATATACCGACATTTTTTTCTTTTATTGGTTTGAATTCTTCCTTTTTTCGTGTCAGTGTATTGTATAACTTCATATCTTCTCCTATCTATTTAAAGCTTTGTTTATCCTATCTAAAACTTCTTGTTTTCCTAAAACTACCATGATAGAATCCAAGTCTGGTCCGTGAACATTTCCAGTAATTACAGCTCTTGTAGTCATCCACAAATCCTTACCCTTGATTCCAGTTTTCTTTTGAACTCTCTTCATAACTCCTGATGCAAATTCTTTTTCGATTTCATCAACTGATTCGACTTCTTCTTTTAGTGCATTCATCAATTCGTCTAATTTTTCGTAGTTTAGGAATTCCTTAGCATCATCATCCATTTCGTAATCCTTGAACAAGAATTCAACTTTTTCAGTAATTTCTTGTAAATAATCCAACTCTTCTTTGAATAATGAAGCAATTTCTAATAATTTGTAATCTGGATAATCTTCAGAAATCACACCATCTTCAACCAAGTATGGTTTTAACATTGATGCTAATTTTTCGTTTTCTATTTCTTTTATATAATGTCTGTTAATCCAGTTTAATTTTTCTGTATCGAAAACTCCTCCAGATTTTGAAACTCTACTGAAATCAAATTTATGTTCCAATTCTTCCATCGACATAATTTCTTGGTTATCTTCACTTGACCAACCTACTAGTGCAAGGTAATTGTCGATAGCTTCTGGCAAATATCCTTTTTGACGGAAATCTTTGACTGCAACGTCGTCATTTCTCTTAGATAATTTCTTGCCTGATTTGTTCAAAACAACTGGTAAGTGAACGAATTCTGGAACATCCCATCCGAAACATTGATACATATACACATGCTTTGCTGTTGAAGAAATCCATTCATCACCACGAACAATGTGAGTAATTCCCATCAAATGATCGTCAACTACAACTGCGAAGTGATAAGTTGGAAATCCGTCTGATTTTATCAAAACTTGATCGTCCATATCATTAGTGTTGAAAGTAATCTTACCTTTAATCGCATCGTTAAAAGTGATTTCTTTGTTTTCAGGAAGTTTCAATCTAATAACATATTCTTCGCCATTTGCAATTCTCTTCTTAGCATCTTCAACGCTAATTCCTCTGCAAAGGCCGTCATATTTTGGCATCAAACCATCTGCTTTTTGTTGTGCTTTTACTTGATCCAATCTTTCTTTTGAACAGAAGCAATAATATGCGTAACCTTTTTCGATTAATTCATCGATATATTTTTGGTACAAACCTTGTTTTACTCTGTCAGATTGAACATAAGGACCACATTCTCCAACTTCAGTTACGTTTCCTTCATCATCAAGGACAACTCCTTCGTCCGGATCAAGCCCTGCCCATTTTAATTGTTCCAATAAATTTTCGATAGCACCATCAACATATCTAGTTCTATCAGTATCTTCAATTCTCAAAAGAAATTTTCCGTTATTTCTTTTAGCATACAAATAATTATATAAAGCTGTTCTAAGTCCACCAATGTGCAAAAATCCTGTTGGACTTGGAGCAAATCTTACTCTTACTTCACTCATAATATCCTCCATAAAAAATAAATTTAACTTATTTTATTATATCACAAATAGCCAAATTCAACATTTATTAATAAACCCAAAGCAATTATTTCGCCAAGTTTTTTACCCAAATTTTCTTTCCAACTAAATACAATCCCAAAATAACCTTGTACAAATCAATCACAGAAATTATCAAATACATCAACACCACATTTAAATCTGTAAATTTTGCCAACAAAAACGAAATTGGATACGAAATTAAAACAATTCCTACAGAATCAAAAAGCAAAGTCAGAATAGTTTTGCCTCCGCTTCTGAGTGTAAAATATGACGCATTGTATAAAGCAGATATCCACAAAAATGCTCCACCAACTCTAAGCATATTTGTCGCCATCGATTTTACATCATAAGTTGTGTTGTAAAATTCTGGAAAAAGTGGCGCCAAAATAATCAACACAATTCCAACTACAAGTGATAACATAAGTGAGAACACGATTAATTTCCTGTCTGTGTCCACAGCTTCATCGACATTTCCACTACCTAAAAGCCTTCCTACCATAATTGAAATACAATCTCCCATCGCCAAATTAAAAACGATGAAAAGTCCTATAATTGTCTGAGAAATATTGTACGCAGCCAAAGCTTCAATTCCTCTTGTTGAATAAGATTGTGTAATTGCAGCAATCCCTACAGAATACAAAACTTCATTGATTATCAAAGGGATTCCCGCAACAGTTATATTCTTGAAAAGCCCTGTATCGACATGGAAATTTTTGAAAAAATTAGAATAAAATGTAAATCTAAGTTTGTTTTTGTTTGCAAAATAAATAAACAATGAAAGTTCAACAAATCTTGAAATAACAGTCGCAATCGCAGCGCCCTTTGGTCCTAATGCAGGAAAACCTAAAAGTCCGAAAATCAAAACCAAATTGAACACAAAATTTACTAAAACAGTAATAATCGACGTTATCATCGGAAGTCTAGTTTCGCCATTCACTCTCATTGAGGATGAGATGGATTGTGAAAAAGCAAAAGGAATAAATCCTATAGTCATTATCTTGGTATAATCTAGTGCAAACTTCATAGTCGTATTAATATTTTTTACAGTATCAGTATCTGGATTCATAAATAAATACAATAATTTCTCGCCAAAAACCCAGAAAATTAAAACGCTAATCACAGAAACGATAAAAGATAACACCACATCAAAATACAAACAGTTTTGTACATTCTTGTAATCTTTCTTACCTGCAAATTGTGCCGCAAAAATACTAGCCGCTGACACAAGTCCGAAAATTGCCAAGTTAAATACAGTAATCAATTGGTTAGCAACAGAAACTCCACTCATCGCAAAAGTTCCAGTCTGTCCAACCATAATATTGTCCAACATATTTACAAACGATGTAATAAGTTGCTGAATAATAATTGGAATTGCTAGTACCAACACACCTTTGTAGAAATTTTTATCCCCAAAAAACTTACTCTTCTTTAATGCTAAATTCAATCTATCCCTCCTTCAAATTTTTTATGTAATAATAATTACAAAGCTTATTTGTTCCATCAAAGTTTTCATACATATGTTCACCATAAAATTGGAACCCACATTTTTCAATAACTCTTGCACTCTTTTTATTCTCAACAAAACCACTGCAAGAAACATAATCGTAATCCAAATCCTTTAGCAAATGATTTACAAAACACTTCACAACCTTTGTCATAATCCCACGATTCCAATAATTTTTGTTCAGACTGTAGCCAATTTCAACGCCTATCTTATCTTCAAATTCTGGTTTTTCGTACAAATAATCGTCTTCGTATACTCCAATCATTCCTATCAATTTGTCTTCCTGAAAAATACCATATTCTAATTTTGAATCGATGAAATCCTTGAGAATTTTCTTGGATTGTTCGATTGTTTTATGTGGTTTCCAGCCCGCAGATGGTCCCACCTCATTTTGCATAGCGTATTCATAAAAATCTCTCAAATATTTCATTTCTAACGCTTTTATTTCTACATCTTCACATTTTAAAATAAAATCTTCGTATTTCATTTGTATCTCCAAAATTTTTCAATCTATATAATAATATATCTTTAAAAATTGGAAGTCAATCGATTTTAAAACAAGATTTTTTCAAACAAAAAAGAGCCCTTGCGGACTCTTAATTAAATGAATTTTCACGAATTATTTTATTTTTATTCCAAATTTTTCCATATCTTCATCAACTTCTCCTATTGGAGCAATTCCAAAATTTTCTACCAAAACATTGGCTACATTTGGTGATAGGAATGCAGGAAGAGTTGGTCCAAGATGAATATTTTTAACGCCTAAGCTCAAAAGTGCAAGTAACACGATTACTGCTTTTTGTTCATACCATGCAATGTTGTAGCTAATTGGCAAATCGTTGATATCATCAAGACCAAAAGCTTTTTGTAAAGCTTGTGCTATTACAACTAATGAATAAGAATCGTTACATTGACCTGCGTCTAAAACTCTTGGAATTCCATTGATATCTCCTAAGTTTAATTTATTGTATCTGTATTTTGCACAACCAGCAGTTAAAATAATTGTGTCATCAGGCAATGCTTTCGCAAAGTCTTCGTAGTAATTTCTACCTTTTTGTCTTCCGTCACAACCAGCCATTACTACAAATTGTTGAATATCTCCATTTTTAACTGCTTCAACAACTTTGTCTGCCAAGGCTAAAACTTGATTATGTGCAAAACCACCAACTATTTTACCGTTTTCGATTTCTGTTGGAGATTCACATTTTTTTGCAAGTTCTATGATTTCTGAGAAATCTTTGTGACCATTTTCATCTGCTACAATGTGTTTCATTCCAGGATATGCTGCAACGCCAGTTGTGAATACTCTATCTTTGTAAGAATCTTTTGGTGGAATGATGCAGTTAGTAGTCATCAAGATTGGGCCATTAAATGATGCAAATTCTTTGTCTTGTAACCACCAAGAATTTCCGTAATTTCCCACGAAATTGTCGTGTTTTTTGAAAGCTGGATAATAATTTGCAGGTAACATTTCACTGTGAGTGTACACGTCTACTCCTGTGTTTTGAGTTTGTTCCAAAAGCATTTCCATATCTTTCAAATCATGACCTGAAATCAAAATCGCAGGATTGTTTCTAACACCGATGTTTACTTCTGAAATTTCTGGATTTCCGTAAGCAGATGTATTTGCACTATCCAAAAGAGCCATTGCTGCTGCACCATTTGATCCAGTTTCTAATGTGAGAGCTATCAAATCTTCTACGGATAAACTATCGTCCATTAATTTTGCTAAAGTATTTTCCATAAATTCGTCTACATTTTCATCGAATTTTCCCAAAACATTAGCGTGTCTATTGTAGGCTGCCATTCCCTTCAATCCGTAAGTAATAAGTTCTCTAAGACTTCTCTTATCGTCATCCAAAGTATTCAACACGCCGATAATTTGTGATTTCAATTTTAATTCATCATCGTCTTTTTCGTTATACAAAGCTGCCTTTGACAAGTTTTCTTTGTCATCTAAGCTCTCGATTAATTTTTGGTTCAAATCGATAGTTTCTTTTACTTTTTCTAACAAATCTTCATAGTGGAAGTTTGCGTTTGTAATTGTAGTAAACAAATTATTGTTGACATAAGAATGTAAATTAGAGATATCTTTGTTTTCTTTTCTCATTCTAGTTAGGATTTCGCCTAATCCTTTTGTAACCCAAACAAGCAAATCTTCGATGTTTGCAACATCTGATGTTTTACCACATACGCCTCGTTTTGTACATGCAATGTTTTTTGCAGTTTCTTGACATTGATAACAAAACATTTCTTCATTTTTTTCAATAGTTTTTTCCATTTTCTTTCCTCCTGATTTTTTATAACTTATGGTTTAATTATAATTAATTTAAAGTTTGGGTTTCTGTAACATAAGTTACATTTGTTCATTACAATAAGTTTTCCAATTCTTCTCTATTTTTAATTTTAATTTCAGATCCGTTTAATTCAATAAGACCACTATCTTCCATGCTCAACAATTCCCTTGATAATGAAGGTCTGGTCGTAGCCATAAAATCTGCCATCTGTTGTCTTGTCATTCCAGTATTTGATACGTCTTTTTTTTCTGTTTGAATTAAAAAAGTTGCGATTTTTTGCCTCAAAGAAAAACTAGACAACAATCTTACCTTGCTATTTAAGAAAAATGCTTTTTCTGCAAGAATCGTTATAAGATTAGTCATAATTTTATTTTTAATCGGAGTGGAGCTTTCAGATATATCGAAAAAACTCACAGGAATTTCAAGAATTTCGCAATCAGTATTGCACACTAACGTAAAATCGCTGATTTTATTCAAATACGAATACACCTCAGCCATTACTTCTCCATGATTTTTGAAAATATTCACCACAGTGTTTTTCCCATTGATATCTGTCTTTTCAAGACTGAGCTTTCCACTTTTCAAAACGTAGATTTTATTGCATATATCTCCTGGTGAAAATACGTACGAATTTTTGTTGTATTTGTTTATTATTGAATTTGATTCAATAAGGAATTGGTTAAATTCTTCTTCTGTAAAATTTTTAAAAAGTTTTGAATTTATCATTTAATCACCATTATTTTTATACCCAATAATTTTATATGTACACTAAAAAACGCACCAGAATTTTCATTCTAATGCGTTTGGTTTTAAGCATATGGTAAATATTTTTTGTCGTTTGAATTGTAGAATGTAGCCATGCCATATCCTATACAGAAAAATAATGATGCCAGGTCATAAGCTGAGCCACTGACTAATATCATAAATGCATTCCCAATTATAAATATTAATAATTCTCCAGTTATTTTTTTAGTTTTAATTTGCTTAATAACTCTAATAAATAACAACATAATACATAAAATAATTGGAGTAGCTAATAAAAATCCCAAATCAGCAAACATTTCTAAAGCAAAATTATGCGGATAAATTCCATACTTCATATTAAATCCGAAAGCCCCCAATCCTCTAAAAGGTCGGTTTTTTGCTTCGGCAAAAGCTAATTTATACAAACTTACTCTATCTCTTATATCTAATTTTTTTCCATCTTTAGAAACAAGCTCTTTTTCTACCCATTTATGATTATTTATTGGTTTCGGATCACTAACTAATTCATTTATATCTTCAGTTGTTAGTATACCCGTTTCTGAAGTTTTTATCTTTCCTTCTTCAATACTTTCAGTTATGACATCAAATCTGCCTTCACTAACTTTTGGAATTCCATAATTTATTTTTGGCAGTTCTATACTAGGAATTTTAATATTTCCAAATACAAACACACACATTACTAAATATATAGCAAATAAAATTTTAGGTTTCTTAGCCCATTTTTTATCTTTTATAAGCAAAATAATTAATATTATATAAAAAATTAATGAACCTAAAATCGCCCCTCTAGTTGTAGCAATTTGTATCATATACCATAAGAAAAACGCCATAATAATTCTAAAACCTGGATGAACATTGATTTTTTTATTAAAAATACTATATTCTATACTTACAAAACCATCTCTGTAAATATTTAATAATATTGCAAACATCATAGGCATCCAAGCATAAGACAACGACATATAGCTCATTGCTCCTAAATTTCTAGTCCAATAAACATCTTTCATATCTAATGAAATCTTAAAATAGCATATCATTGCTGGAATTGTTATAATAGATAATTTTTCCATCCAATAAAAGAAGTTTTTTTCCAAAGAACGCTTATTAATGTAATGACCTATTAAAAATGCGGGTATACTGAAAATTATAAATCTCTGCAAATATTGGATAATTTTTGTATTTATCCCCCATAATGCAAAAGCATAGACATATATTAATAACCAAATAAATATAGGTGTGTAATTTTTAAGCTTTTCTTTTACAAAAAATTCTTCCTTATACATATAAAATAAAACCCAAAGAAAATAACAAACATTTACTAAGATAAAAATTATTTTCCTGATTTTGCTATCAGCTCCACCTAATCCTAGTGGATATAATGTCATATTAATTAATCCATCTAAAATAAATGGAAGAGGTAAAAACCATAGTTTTTTTAAATTAATTGTTCTTTCTGTGTCAGTCATAAATTCCCCTTTTCATTTTTTTACTAAATTAGTATACCATAATTAAACGCGATAATAAACTAATTTACTTTATTTTTAGGGATTTCTCCGTTTTTAAATTGCATAATATTGTCAAAAGTATATTCTCCCATTTGAACACGTGCAAGTTTAGTAGCATTTCCCAAATGAGGCGCCAATAAAATATTCTTAGCATTTCTCAAATCTTCTGAAATTTTGGGCTCAAATTCGTACACATCTAATGCACAACCAGCAATTTCTCCATCATTTAATGCATTTATCAAATCTTGTTCGCTTATAACTTTGCCACGCGATGCGTTGATAAGATATGCTGATTTTTTCATTTTTGAGAATGCTTTTGCATCTATTAAGTGATGTAGTTTTTCGCTATAAGCTGTGTGTAAAGTTATTACGTCACTGTTTTCAAGTAAATAATCTAAATCTACTTGCTTTGCCCCATCAACTTCCTTTTTGCTACGATTGTAGAATATCACATCCATGTCAAACGCTTTGGCTTTTCTCAAAACTTCAGTTCCAATTCTACCAAGTCCGATTATTCCCAAAGTTTTCCCTTTCAATGTTTCTCCCAGACCATACACAGGCTTCCATCCTTCGAATGAATCGTCGTAGCAATCAGAATTCATTTTTGTAATATTTCTGAGTAGATCTATCATCAAACCAAAAGTCAATTCTGCAGTCGATTTTGTAGATGCAGATGCAGGTGCGTTTGTGACAATTATTCCTTTTTCTTTTGCGTAATTAATGTCCACATTATCAAAACCAGCGCCGTAATTTGCAATTATTTTCAAATTTTTTGCTGCATCGATAATTTCTGAATCGATCTTTTCACTCAAAGGACATACTAATCCTTCGACATCTTTTATTCTGGTTTTCAATTCTTCTTTTGACAAAAAGTCCAAACTATCGTGATAATCTACTTCAAAATTCTCTTCGTATTTTTTAATAATTTCTTCAGGGATTCTATTAGTAATCAAAACTTTCATTACATATCCTCCATTTTTATTGTAGTCATTTTTCTATTTTCAAACATCGCCAAATATTTTGCATCCACGCTTTTTAATAATTTGAAAGCATCATCAAAGTGATATCTGTAATAATTTTCATAATGCGCATCGCTACCAACTGAGAATAATTTGCCCTTCATTTTCACATATTTTTTGAGCGCAAATGTGTAATATTCTAAGTTGTCGTATTGATACACGCTCCTAGTGTTAAGCTCCAATGCTTTTTCATCATTAATGAGTTCTGCAAAAACTTTTGTCAAATATTCATCTACAATGTCCATATTTTTAGATTCCAATTTATTAAGTCTTAATGCGTAATCAATGTGTGTTAACACATCAAAATCTTTGAAATTATTCACAGCTTCCAGCATTTTTTCAAAATAATTTGTAAGAAACTCTCTTTGAGAATAATCTTCTGGCTTTGGATTCATAAAATCTTTGCCTCCATATTGATGAACTGATAGAAGTTGAATGTCATAATCTCTGCTGTTCACAGTGTTTTTGATTTTCTCTAAGTTTTCGGTTGTGTATCCAATTTCTATTCCTTTTAAGATTTTTTGTGAACTTTTTTGGTTGTGTTCTTCAATCACTTTTACGTATTTGTCATAATCAATGTCCACATTCTCAACTCTACCATCATTATAGGTAAATCCATAATCCAAGTGTTCGGTTGTGATAATGTCACCTTTGACAAGCTTTAAATAATTCTGAAATTTTTCTTTACTATCGAATGAAAATTCCGTATGACAATGTTGATCTCTATAATACATATTACTCCTTAAATGAACGAAAAGATGCTAAATAACTAGCATCTTTTACAATTATCCTTCTACTATTTTAATACCGCTTGATGCTCCGATTCTATCTGCTCCATTTTCTATCATAGATAAAGCTTCTTCTCTAGAATGAATTCCACCACTTGCTTTTACCATAGCTTTGTCTCCAACAGTATCTTTCATCAATTTGACATCTTCTACTTTTGCTCCGCCTGTTGAAAAACCTGTAGAAGTCTTCACGAAATCAGCGCCGCACTTCACGGAGATTTCACAAGCTTTTTTCTTTTCTTCATCAGTTAATAAACAAGTTTCGATGATTACTTTCAAAACTTTTCCTTTTGTAGCATCTCTTACAGCTTGGATATCTTTTTCGACATAATCATAATCTTGTTCTTTTAATTTGCCGATATTGATAACCATGTCGATTTCATCTGCACCATCTTCGATTGCTGTCTTTGCTTCAAAAGCTTTTGATTTGATACTCATAGCTCCAAGTGGAAATCCCACAACGGTGCACACCAAAACACTTGAATTTTCCAAAGACTTTTTAACCAAAGATGTGTAACAAGAATTTACGCACACGCTTTTAAAATCGTATTTAACTGCCTCATCGCAGATTTTTTTGATGTCAGCTGATGTTGCATCTGCTTTTAATAAAGTATGGTCGATATATTTATTTAATTCCATATTATTCACCTAATTCTAATGCAATTTCCATCATTTTTGTAAATGATGTTTGTCTTTCTTCAGGAGTAGTTTGCTTATCTGAATGGAATGAGTCAGAAATTGTCAAAATAGTCAAAGCTCTTGCGTTGTTGGCTTTTGCTGTCAAATACAATCCGTAGCTTTCCATTTCAACTGCTAGCACGCCCATTTTTTCCCATTTTTTCCATTCTTCAGATTTTTGGTTGTAGAAAATATCTGCAGAGAATACATTTCCAACATGAACGTCGATGTTTTTTTCTTCTGCAACATTTACTGCTTTTCTCAACAAATCATAATCACAAATCGCTGAAAAAGTTCCTTCCAAATCGAATTGGTGAGCAAAATTGGAATCTGAACAACTTCCCATTGCTATTACGACATCATACAAATCAAGGTCTTTGCTGTAAGCTCCTGCTGAACCAATTCTAATAAGATTTTCTACTCCGTATTCGTTGATAAGTTCGTAAGAATAAATTCCTATAGATGGAATTCCCATTCCAGTTCCCATAACAGAAATTTCTTTGCCTTTGTATTTTCCAGTGTATCCGAACATATTTCTAACTGCGTTGAATTGTTTTACATCTTCCAAGAAATTATCTGCGATAAATTTCGCTCTCAATGGATCTCCTGGCAATAAAACTGTTTTTGCGATATCTCCTTTTTTCGCTTCGATATGTGGTGTTGACATAATTACCTCCTAATAATTTACAATGACAACCTCAAAAATTTTTCTGATATATTTTTGATTGCATTTTTTCTTAAACTGATTTTAACATTATTTCCACTTAAATAAGAGAGAAATCCTGTTTCTCTCTTATTATATCATCAATTTGAACATTTTTGCTATTTTTCAAATCCTGGAACTAATAATCCGTAGTTGCCATCTTTTCTCTTGTAAACAACATTTACATTATTAGTTTTTGAATCCAAGAACACGAAGAAATCATGATCGATTAATTCCATTTGCATGATAGCTTCTTCCTTGTCCATTGGTTTGATTCCAAATTCTTTTGTCTTAACGATTGCACCTGTTGGGATTTCTTTGTCGTTGTTTTCTTCAACAGCTTCAAATCTTATTGAATTACTTTCTGTAAATCTCTTTTGTAATTTTGTTTTGTGTTTTCTTATTTGTCTTGCTAACGCGTCTTCAACTTTGTCGATAGCTGTTTTAATATCTTCGTTGGATTCTTCCGCTCTTAAAACAACTCCTTTATCTAAAATCATAGTGACTTCAACTCTCGCTTTGTCTTTTTCTTTTTTGAATACTACACGAGCTTGTTGTTCGTCATGGAAATATTTATCTAACTTGTGTAATTTAGATTCTGCCATTTGTTTCAAATCATCAGTCAATTTGATATCTTTTGTTACATAATTAAGTTTCATAAAATTCCTCCTGTTTATGAATTAAGAAATAATTTCTTATTTTCTTATTCTATATATACCCAATTTACATTTTTGCAAACGATACTAATCACTAAATCCAAAAATCAAAAAAACTTCCCCTTACAAATTTTTCATTTGCTCTGGGGAAGTCTTCGTTATTTGATATATTTGTCAATAATGTTGATTACTTCTTCAATTTTTTCATCTGCATTATCATTTTCTATTGCATGTTTAACGCATGTTCTCATGTGTCCGTTTAAAATGTCGATGTTTGCTTTTTTCAATTGACCAATACAACTTAAAATCTGAGTGGAAATATCCACACAATATCTGTCCTCTTCAATCATATTTACAATCGCATCGAGTTGTCCACGAACAGTTTTGATTTTTTTGAGGGCCTTTTGTTTGTGTTCTGTCATTATTTCACAGTAGCCTCAAATCCTATCTCATCAATAGCTTTGATGATGTCATCTTCATTAAAATCGCCTTCAACCACAGCTTTTTTGTCTTCTAATGAAACATTTACATTTGTAACTCCATCGACTGATTTACAAGCCTTTGTCACTGATTCTACGCAATGATTGCACACCATATCCAATACTTCAAATTCTTTTTTCATTATTTTTCCTCCTTGAAATTTTTAATTCTCAACGAATTTGTAACTACAGTTACCGAACTGAACGCCATTGCAGCACCCGCTATCATTGGATTCAAAAATCCAAATGCAGCAATCGGAATACCAACAACATTGTAGAAAAACGCCCAGAACAAATTCTGTTTTATTGTTTTTATTACTCTGTGACTTAATCTAATCGCAGTATTAACTTTATTTAAATCGCCATTTATAATTGTGATGTCACTCGCCTCAATCGCAACATCTGTACCAGTTCCAATAGAAAATCCAACATCACTTGTTGCAAGTGCTGGAGCATCGTTTATTCCATCTCCAACCATTCCTACTTTTTTGCCTTGATTTTTCAAATCCAACACTTTATCTGATTTGTCTTTTGGCAAACATTCTGCTATCACATGGTCGATGTTAGCTTTTTCTGCGATATGTTTTGCAGTATTTTCGCTATCACCAGTTATCATATATACATCGATATTATCGTCTTTTAATTTTGAAACAGCTTCTTGTGAGGATTCTTTTATTTTATCTGCTATCAAAATATATCCGTAAAATTCATCGTTCTTTCCAACAAGCACAACTGTATTTCCTTGAGATTGATATTTTTGAATATCTACATTGACATTAATATTATTGTCTCTCATCAATTTTTCATTGCCAATATAGTAATTGTCATTATTTATTGTAGCTGAAAGTCCTTTACCAGTAATCGAATCGAAATTTTCAACTTTATAGAACTCCGAACTATTTTTTTCATATTCTTTAACCACAGCATCTGCAAGTGGATGCTCAGAATTTTTTTCAATTGATGATACAATTTTTAAGAAGTCTGTATCTTTTGATTGGTAATCTACAACTTCTGGTTTACCATTTGTTATTGTTCCTGTTTTATCCAAAATAACTGCATCGATTTTGTTAGCAGTTTCTAAAACTTCAGCACTTTTTATTAAAATTCCAAGCTCTGCGCCTTTGCCACTTCCTACCATAATGGCCGTCGGAGTTGCAAGTCCCAATGAACAAGGGCACGCTATTACAAGAACTGAAACGGAGTTTAACAACGCTCTATCGAATTGTTTTGTCACAAAATAAGTGATGACAAATGTAATTACAGCAATTACAATAACAATGGGTACAAAAACAGATGAAATCTTGTCTGCTAGTCTTTGAATTGGCGCTTTGTTCGATTGTGCATCTTCCACTAATTTCACGATTTGACTTAGAACTGTATCTTCGCCAATTTTTTTCGCTTCAAACACAAATGATCCATTTTTATTAATCGTAGATCCAATACATTCATCTCCAACTTGTTTTTTCACTGGCATTGATTCCCCAGTAATCATAGATTCATCAACTGATGAACTTCCTTCAATTATAATTCCATCAACGGCGATTTTCTCTCCTGGTTTTACGAGGATTTTATCTCCAACCATAACATCCTCAATATCCGTTTCAATCGTCTCACCATTTTTAATTACGTTCGCTTTTTTCGCTTGGAGTCCCATTAATTTACTTATAGCATCAGTAGTTCTAGTCTTCGCTCTTTTTTCGAAAACTTTTCCGAGTAAAATCAAAGTGATAACAACAGCAGACGATTCAAAATACAATTGGTCAGATCCTATTAATACATGATAAATCGAGTAGAAGTAGGCAGCACTTGTTCCCAATGCTATTAGAACATCCATGTTTGCTCCTCCACCTCTTAATGATTTGTATGCATTCACATAATATCTTCTTCCGATGTAGAATTGAACCACAGTTGCCAACGCCCATTGAAAATATCCGTTATTTAAAATCGTGTGAACTCCTGCCATATGAAAAAACATCGCTGAAAATAAAGGAATTGAAAAAATCGCAGAAATTATAAAATCTCTTTTCAATTTTTCGTATTCAGTTATATTTTTTTCGTTAGCTATTTTATTGTCTGTTTTTATTTCTGCAGAATATCCTGCTTTGTCAACTAATCTTTTTACATCAGAATTGGTTTTGTATCCCTCATAAAAACTAACCGTAAGTGAGTTTTGCAACAAATTTACGTTAACATCTTTAAAATTATTTTTGTTCAAAACCTTCTCTATTCTAGATGCACATGACTGACAACTCATTCCTTCGATATCAAACTTCGATGTCTTCACAGGAACATCATATCCCGCCTTTTTTATTTTCCCTACGATAGTTTCTATATCGTATCCTTCTTTTAATTTCAAATATGCGTATTCTTGAAGCAAGTTCACGTTAACTGTGTCGATGTATTCGTATTTACTTAAAACTTTTTCTATTCTAGCCGCACATGATTCACAGCTCATGCCTTGTATTTTTAATTTTATTTCTTCCATTTTTCTCCTTTCTACCCCCCTACTGGTGGTATGGTTATTATATAATATTTAAAATACTTTGTCAAACATTTGGATTTGGATTATAATATTCATAATAAAATATGGAGGCAGATTATGGATTGGAAAAATTATGAAAATTTAAGCATGTTATCTGATTTCTACGAATTTACAATGATGAATGGATATTTGGAAAATAATATGGAAGATGAGTATGCTTATTTTGATTTGTATTTTAGAAGAATTCCAGACAACGGAGGATTTGTTATCGTTGCGGGATTAGAAGAAGTGGTTAAATATATTCAAAATTTGAAGTTTGACGAAAAAGACATCGAATATTTCAAGAGCAAGAATATGTTCAGCGAAAAATTCTTAGATTATCTTAGAAATTTCAAATTTGAATGCGATGTGTGGGCAATGCCTGAAGGTTCAGTTGCATTTCCTAATGAACCTTTGATGATAGTTCGTGGACCTGCTCCACAAGCACAATTGATAGAAACTTTTGCACTTTTATCAATCAATCATCAATCATTGATTGCAACTAAAACGAATAGAATTGTTCATGCAGCTGAAGGAAGAGTTGTTATGGAATTTGGCGCAAGGCGTGCGCAAGGTGTGGATGCTACAGTTCTTGGTGCAAGAGCAGCATTCATAGGCGGTGCTACTGCTACAAGCAACACTTTGACAGATATAACTTACGATGTTCCTGCTTTTGGTACAATGGCCCATTCATGGATTATGATGTTCGATTCAGAATACGAAGCTTTCAAAAAATATGCCGAAATTTTCCCAAATTCTTGTTCACTTTTAGTGGACACTTACAACGTTTTAAAATCCGGTGTTCCAAATGCGATAAAAGTTTTTGACGAAGTTTTGAAACCTCGTGGAATTAAAAATATGTCTATTAGAATTGACAGTGGTGACCTTGCGTATTTGTCAAAACAAGCGCGTAAAATGTTGGATGATGCAGGATATGAAAACTGTCAAATCATGGCAAGTAATTCACTTGATGAATACACAATTTCTGATTTGATTGAACAAGGAGCAAAACTAGATGGATTTGGCGTTGGTGAAAGATTAATAACTGCAAAATCAGATCCAGTTTTAGGTTGCGTGTACAAATTATGTGCAGTTGAAAAACCTAACGGAGAAATCATTCCTAAAATTAAAATCAGTGAAAATATCGAAAAAATCACAACTCCTGCATTCAAAACAGTTTACAGAATTTACGACAAGAGTAGCGGCAAAGCAGAAGCCGATTTGATAACTCTTCACGATGAAAAAATCGACGAATCAAAAGATTTGGAAATCTTCCACCCTATTCACACTTGGAAGAGAAAAACATTAACCAACTTCACAACAAAAGAATTATTGGTTAGAGTATTTGATAAGGGAGAATTGGTGTACGAGCTTCCAACATTAGATAAAATAATCGAAAGAAAAAATGAACAAATTGCTGAGCAATGGGAAGAAGTAAAAAGATTTGAACATCCTCATTTGTTCCACGTCGATTTGTCACAAAAATTGTGGGATATAAAATACAATTTATTGATGCAAAGCAAATAGTAAATTTAGCATAACCATAAAATTTTGGTTGTGCTTTTTTTGCAATTAAAAATCCACATGCATGACATGTGGATAAGATTTAGATATCGTATTGTACTAAAGTATTGATGTAATAATTTTTGTTAACATCTCTTCCGCCAAGTTCAGTAAGTTCAATCAAAAATTCCATAGCAGTGATTTCGCCACCGTTTTTTTCAACTAACTTAGCTACTGCATTCACAGTTCCACCTGTTGCCAATAAGTCGTCAACTATAGCAACTTTGTCGCCTTCATAAATCGCGTCTCTGTGTACTTCTAATTTGTCGGTACCATATTCCAAATCATAAGAATACTCTGACACTTCTCCAGGAAGTTTTCCAGGTTTTCTAACAGGAACAAATCTAACTCCAAGCGCATATGCTACAGCTGAGCCGAACAAGAATCCTCTAGCTTCTGGAGCTGCTATCACAGTTATGTCTTTGTCTTTTAAATCTTCTACCATAAGGTCTACTGCGTATTTGTAGGCTTCTTTGTCGTTTAACAATGTAGTAATATCTTTGAATGAAATTCCTTCTTTTGGAAATCCGTCTATAACTCTAATTTTTTCTTTTAAATCCATTTTCATCACCGTTTCTTTTTTACTGTATTATCTACATCTATAGTATACCATATTGTGAGATTTGTTTGTTGTTAAATTATTTTTAGTTTTCTAAATCGTTATGTTTTTTATTTAAAAATTTTGTCAAAATATTTTATTTACAACTATATTTATATATGTTACGATATGTTTGGAGAGTGATGTAATGGACAGTTCGAGTGTCTCGCAAATAATTGCGTTAGTGTTCTTGGTTGCAATGTCCGCCGTATTTTCATCAAGTGAAACGGCGATAACATCTGTAAGCAAAATAAAAGTTCGACAATTAGACCAAAAAGATAACAAAAATGCACATTTACTGAAGAAACTGCACGATAATATGCAAACTACCATATCTACTATTTTGATTGGTAACAACATTGTAAATATCGCAGCGAGTTCTATAGCTACAATTTTATTCACAAATATTTTTCATCAAAACGGAGCTTTGATATCTACAGTTGTAATGACTGTTTTTGTGTTGATTTTTGGAGAGGTTTTACCAAAAACAATTGCACAATACAAAAACAAATCCGTAGCATTAAAGTTTTCAAGGTTTATTTATTTTCTGACTTTAGTTTTCAAACCAATTGTAAAAGTATTAAACCTCTTAACTCGTTTGATAATCAAACTTTTTGTTGGCGAAGATGAGGATAGTTCGACACTTACCGAAGAAGAACTAAAAACTTTGGTGGAAGTTAGTGAAGAAGAAGGCGTACTGAAAAATCAAGAAACTGAAATCATGATAAATGCGTTGGAATTAAAGGAAACTCTAGCAGTTGATATTATGACTCCAAGAACTAGCATGGCATCAGTTGATATTGAAGATGCAGAGAGTGATTTGAAGGAAATCATCAAAAATATTACTTATTCTAGAATTCCAGTCTATGAAGGCAGCATCGACGATATTATAGGCGTTCTTCACATAAAAGAATTAGCGCACAAAATCATCGAAGATGACCGAGATTTTAAAGTCAGAGATATCCTAAAACCAGCATTTTATGCTTATGAATACATTCCAGTAGTGGATTTGTTCAAACAAATGAGAACTAAAAATATTTCCATCAGTATAATTATCGATGAGTACGGTGGAACTAGTGGAATTGTAACGATGGAAGATATCTTAGAAGAACTTGTCGGAGAAATCGACGATGAATACGACAACGAAAAAGAAGTAACTAAACTTAGCGACAATGAATACTTAGTCGATCCTGAAATGAGAATTGATGAAGTAAACGAAAGATTTGACCTTGACATTCAAAGCGACAAATTCGATTCAATCGGAGGATTTGTAATAGAATTATTGGACAGAATGCCCAAATCAAAAGATGAGGTTGAATTTGAAAACTTGAAATTCGTCGTAGTTAATGTTGATAAAAGAAAAATTACACAACTAATGATAATATTCAAATAATTTACTCTCACGAGATTCGTGAGAGTTTTTTTGTGGGAAAAGTTCCAAATATAATAACATAAACAAAAAGTAGAAAATCATTTTTGCACGAACATCTGACTACATAAATTGGCGATTTCAAAATCTCGAACTACTAAAATCCAAAACTCAAGCAAGGCTCTCAAACAGTTGGATTTTTTAACGTAGTTCTTCGATGAGAAATCACAACAATTTATTCCGTATGATATTCTTAGCAAAAATGTAATCTACTTTAATTTTTTTAATATTTTATTATTTCCCTATTCCCAACGCCTCTTTTGCCAATTCATCAGCCATATCGTTATAAGTATCGTTGGAGTGACCTTTAACTTTGACGAAATTAATATCGATTTGAGGCTTTATTTCGTCAATAAATTTCTTGTAGCTTTTGGTTAAATAATTGTTTGTTTTCCAGTCGCCATTAGCCCAGCTTTCAATCCCTTGATAATCATAAAAAATCGTGATTTTGTTCATTTTAAGTTCGACTGCTTTTTTAATTGCAAATACCGACCCACTTACTTCTCCCGATACATTTCTATGCGTTGAGAATTCTGATTTGGGAAATTTTTGATTGAATTTGTCGATTTTACCATTGTGAAACAACACACAACCAAAACTATATTCTCCCGTATCTTTTTTAAATGATCCATCTACATAAGCCACACACTCATTTTCATTTAAGCTATCAATTGACGCTACTTTTTTATTATCTTCGCCATTTATAAAATTATCTGCCTCTTCTTTTGTCTTAAAAGATTTGAAAATCGCTCCCTTAAAACCATTTACTTGTTGTTGGCACTCTGACCAACTATTGTATATCCCCGGATTTTTCCCAATTTTTACTGCATAAAATTTACTCATTACATACCCACACGCTCAAAGTTCCAGCTCCCACTTCAAAATCTCCGAATCCTTCATCATCGATTACAATTTCATTAGAATTTGTTCCAGTGATTTCCGTATACTTTTTACCTGCATTTTCCTTTCCTACATTCATTCTCAAAGTGTTGATGTCACCCGTGCTGATTACAACAGCCATTGGATTGTGAAAATCATCACCGTGTCTAATCCAACCTATCAAATTTTCACTTTCCATATAATCTGTCTGTTCTCCAAATGCGTAGTGTTTTCTGATGTACATCAAATTGTCTATAATATCCTTTTGCCCTTCGATATTAAATTCTCCACCTATTTTACAATAATCACCGTAAAACACGCAAGGATATCCATCTTTTCTTAGTAAAATCAAACCGTACGCAATCTTTTTGAACCAAGGTTCTACAAATGATTCCAACGATTGACCAGGTTCGCTGTCGTGATTATCCACGAATGTAACCGCAATTGCCGGATGTTCTTTTACCAAAGTATTGTCGAAAATTTTTCTCATATCAAATTTATCGCCCATTTTCGATGCAGAATACATATTAAAATGAAGTGCCACATCGAACAAATCCACATCGTATTTCGTATCGTACAAATAATGATTGGTATTGTCCTTATCTTGTAACCAATATTCACCGAAAAAATAAAAATCGCGATTAACAACATTTTGTATATGTTTGGTGAGATCAATTATGAATTCATCGTCAATGTGTTTAAGTGCGTCGTATCTGAAGCCGTCCACACTAACATAATTCACAAACCATTCTCCCCATCTAAAAAGTTCATCTTTAACATCAGGATTTTTATGGTCAATATCTGCAAACATCAAATAATCGAAATTTCCTTTTTCGTTGGAAACATTCTTGCTAAACCCTTTGTTTTCTCCAGCGACTTCAAAAATTGCTTTCTTTTGTTGTTTATTATCAAAATCAACTCCATTAAAATGTTGGAAATGCCACACAAACTCAGAATATTTTCCATTCCTACCTTTAAAATCAAATCCAGTCCATGCTTCAATATCATAAGCATCAGTAATTCTTTTCGTCCTGTCGTTAGGATCGACTTCGTAAGCCTTAAAAGTTTCTGAGAAATCAGCTCCAGCTTTGTGATTTAAAACTACATCTGCATACACTTTTATATCATTTTCGTGCAAAACCTCGATTAATTTTTTCAATTCTTCTACAGTTCCATATTTTGTGCGCACAGATCCTTTCTGATCAAATTCTCCCAAATCGTACAAATCATACACACCATAACCAACATCATTAGTTCCTGTTGCTTTAAACATTGGAGCAAGCCACAACGCATCAATACCTTTTTCTTTTAAATTTTTCGCTTCTCTCGTTAAATTTTTGTAATAATTTCCATCATCTGGTAAGTACCACTCAAAAGCCTGCATCATTATTTCGTTTCCCATTTGTTCCTCCTATTAATTGTAAGAAATTGCTTTATATTGTATAATCTAATAAGATTATAACATTAAAATGATAAGAATAAGGAGAATAAATGCAATATTTAGTCGGTAGAAATCCTGTTATGGAAGCTTTGGAAATGGATATGGGAGTAACCAATCTATACATACAAAAAGGCGAATTAAAAGGATTTATTAAAAAAATAGAAAAAAAAGCTTACGATATGGGAATTAAAATCGAATACGTTGATAAAAAATACATCGAAAAATTCGCAGAAAACACTGCTCATCAAGGTGTTATGGCAAAAATGCCAAGTTTCGGATATTCAAGCGTTGATGAAATGATAATTTACGCCAAAAAAAGAAATGAAGATCCTTTTTTGATAATTTTGGACGAAATAACGGATCCTCACAATTTGGGATCCATAATTAGAACCGCAGAAGTTGCAGGATGCCACGGAGTTATAATTCCAAAACACCGAGCATGTGAGGTAAATGCAACTGCAATCAAAACAAGTGCAGGAGCTGTTTTCAATATCAAAATCGCACGTGTAACCAACATAACCACGACAATTAATTATTTAAAAGAACATAACATTTGGATTTACGGGGCTTGTGGCGAAGCTTCACAAACACACACACAAGCTAACTTGAAAGGACCTATCGGCCTTGTAATTGGAAACGAAGGCAAAGGAATTTCGAGATTAGTCAGAGAAAATTGTGATCAGTTAATTAAAATCCCTATGTATGGAAAAACAGAATCACTCAACGCATCAAATGCTGCGAGCATTCTAATTTATGAAGTCATACGCCAAAGGTATGAAAAATAAACACATTTATCTTTATGTCGATGGTTATAATATAATAAATGCATGGCCTAATTTGTACAAATTATCAAACGATGTGGATTTGGATAGTGCCCGTGAAGAGCTCATTGATATAATGAAAGAGTATCAAAATCTAAGCGGAGAACAAGTTTATGTAGTTTTTGATGCTTATCTTGTAAAAGGTGGAATGAGCATTGAAGAAAAGCGTGATAATTTGACGGTGGTTTACACAAAAGAACACGAATCTGCGGACAGATATATTGAGAGAAAAGTCAACGATATGAAAAAGCACGACAAAATGTATGTGGCAAGCAACGATGGAATGATTCAACGAATTATTTTATCGCGTGGAGGAATTAGAATTAGTGCCAATGAACTTTGGAAAAATTATCTAACTTTAAAAGAAAACCTCAGAAGATCTAAGCTAAGGAAAAGAAAACAATCTACTGAAAATATTGTTACTATAGATGATGAAATTTATCAACAATTAGAAAAACTTCAAGATGAAATAAAAAAACAAAACTAGGTTATGTGACCTAGTTTTGTTTTTTAACATAAGGAGATACCCATTTAATGGATAAAATGAAAACGTTATTAACTGCTTTTATTATATCATCCTACATATAATTTGTCAAAATTTAAAATTAAATTTCCACCATTTATTCTTGTTTATCTTTCTCTATCAAGTTTTTTATTGCTTCAATTGCAACTTTAATGGCTACATCAGTATCATGACACACAGGATTGTCTAAGTGTTTTTTCTCACGTTCTTGGTTCGCTACAACCAAAAAACAAGATCCACATTTTACTCGAAGGTAATTTGCAACTACAAAAAGAGCTGCCGATTCCATCTCACTTGCCAATGTGCCAAGCCTTTTCCAAGCTTCCCATTTGTTTAATAAATCGTATGACACAGGCATTTTTTCTGGCTCGTGTTGTCCATAGAAGCTGTCTTTGCATTGAACAACTCCAACGTGAAAATTGTGTCCTAAATCTTTTGAAGCTTTTACCAATGAATTTGTCACATCTAAGTTTGCAACTGCAGGAAATTCTATCGGAGCGTATTCTTTACTCGTTCCTTCAGCTCTTATTGCAGAATTTGCTATAACCACATCAGAACTTTTGACATCTTCTTGAATTCCTCCACAAGTTCCAACTCTTATAAAAGTATCTGCACCTGCTTTGACAAGTTCTTCCATCGCAATTGCTGCAGAAGCACCTCCGATTCCAGTGCTAGTTACGGAAACTTTTTCTCCATTTATAGTTCCAGTGTATGTTACATATTCTCTATGATCTGCTACTAATTTTGCATCGTCAAAATACTTTGCAATTTTTTCGCATCTTTTTGGATCTCCTGGAAGGATTACATACTTCCCTACATCTCCATTTTTAATATTTAAATGATATTGTACGCCTTCTTCTGCGTATTTCATAAAATCACCTCTTTTTTATCTATATTACTAGTATATACTAATTTTAAATAAATAGCATTATTGAGCGTTGATTTTGACGTAATTTGTGCTATAAATTATTCTTTTGAAGAAAATTCCTACAATTGTATTCAAAATTGAAGTCGGCAAACATACTGCTAAAAACATCGACGGCAGTAGGTTTGTAAAGTTTTCAGTACCCATTCCCATTGGAATTGCAAGAAATAAAAATACAAATCCACTTGTCAAAGTTCCTATCGCAAATATGAGATTGGATTTTCTGCTGGTTTTTCCCATCAATTTGAACAAATAAAACACAATAATTCCTGAAACTAATTTATCAATTATGTTTGGAAGCTGTCCCATTGGGAAACTTGTTGTAAAAGCTGCAATTGCCCCTGCAAACAAACTCAACACAAAAGCTTCTTTTACATTATCCATAAATAATATTGCCAAAAACATCATTACTAATAAAAAATCTGGCTTTACTCCCATAACCAACGCAGGCGTAACGTAATGAAGCAATAATCCTACACTTAAAAATATCGAACTTACTGTTAATTTTTTTGAATCCATAATATCTTCCTTTCTTTTTCATAAAATTTTTCTCTTCTAAAATCATTTCATAAGTTCATTTCATTACACTCACCTGCCTTTATAATAAAAAAACACCTGTTCCCCAAAAGGAACAAGTGTCAAAACTCGCGTTACCATCCTAATTTATGTGCAAAAATGCACACATCTCTTTCAGATACTTCCATATCCTATCCCTGTAAAGTGAGAATCACTTTTTGAACTACTATTTTTCATTCAAAATTCAGATAACCCCATTCATATAAACTTCCCTTAGAAATTCACACCAACCATTTCCTCTCTTGAAGTTTCATTTATACTACTATCTTATCTATTGAATTTAATATTTTTAAATATTTTCTAATATTATATCACAAATAAAATAATTTACAAGTTATAAAACAGTTTTAAAATTAACATTTACCAAATCTTTTATAGAATTGTAAATCAAAGTTCTATCCAAAACTTCATCCAAAAACTCTTGTAATTCTTCTCCTTCATAAAATGAGAAGAAATAAATGTCAATATTGATTTTATTAATAATACTCTTATTTTCAAAACCAATAACATTCAACAAATACATTGGATTATCTATATCCAAGTTAACCTTAGCTTCGATATCTTGCAATATAGCATTTCTTTTCTTAGCAACCTTCGTCATCGTCAAAATCAATTCCGAAACAATAGAACTCACGAAAAAATCAATAGATGTGAATTCTTCTTTTTCTGAATCGAAAGAAATAGATGAGTCTACAGGAATACACGATTTTTCATTGTAAACTTTGACCAAATCATCGGATACAATAGCTCTGAAACTTTTTTGGAATGAATTTATATCATCATTCATATTCTTTCCTCAATTTATCTCTAGCATCAATCATTGATTGTAGTTTTTCTCTAATGTGGTCATACTCATTTACTGGTCTGTTGGAGAATGTCGCAAATCCACAGTCCGGATTTAACCACAATTTATCCTTGTCGATAAACGTAAGGGCTTCCTTGGCTCTTTTATAAATTCCATCTGTGTCTTCCTTGTCATCCAATCTTGGATTGAGCACTCCTAGACCCAAAATCACTTTGTTGTTAATTCTTTCATCTGCCAATAGTGCTTTTAATTCTCCTGCTCTTGGAGTAGAAAATTCTAACGCTAACAAATCAGCATTGATATCAGCAAATAAATCCAAAAGTGGAGTGTATGGTCCTGTCAATAAAATACTTTCGTTCTTGCTCCAGTTACCACGGCATACGTGTAGTGAACAGATAGATTTATCCCTATCGACACTATCCATTACGCTTTTAATCAAATGTGTGGCAAACTTCAATTCTTCAGTTGGATCTTTTCTAGTTGACAAAGATGCACACATGAAAGTTCTTGGCCTTCCTTCAGTGAACACTATTTCTGTAAGAACAGGTTCATCGAATTGAATAACATCTACGCCGATTTCTTGAAGATTTTCGATTTCTTTTTTGTAAATTTCAATTACATCTTCACCCAAATCTTCTTTGCTGTCGTAGTATTTTGAGCTTACATTTGCAAGCCACATACTTCTTGTAACCAAGTATGGTCCAGGCATAGTTATCTTAACAGGTTTATCAGTCAAAGATTTCAAAAGCTTTAATTCTTCTGAAACAATATCTCCTTTGTATTCCAATTTTCCCGTACAAATAGCATTCTTAATGGATGTAGCTGGAACATCCAATGTTGTCAAAATATTTTCAAATTCTCTTTTATCATCGACATAATCTAGCATTTCTGCCATGCTCATTTGAGTTACTCCACCAAGCTTTTCAGAAATAAAAGAAACGTAATTATCTCTTTCAATTTCTCCACTTGTGATTACATCAATGTCCAAATCTTCTTGTAATTGTACAACTTCCTTGGTCTTATCGTATACCATTTGTTCGTAGTCAGAAAGGCTAATCATATTAGCCTTTAACATCCTACGAGCTTTCAAAATTTCATTTCCTCTTGGCATAGATCCTATCAAAGAGGTATTGAATAATTTATTGTTCACTATTGAATTCCTTTAAGAAATTTCCTAAATATTCATTAGCTTCAATAATTTGTTTGAAACCATCTCTTCTGCCAGGAATCCATTCTTTAAGTCCTTCAAGATCCATGATTTCTTTTTCTTTTTCGTTGTTGTAATCCATCTTGAACATAATGTCATCAAATGCTTTGATATCTTCATCAGAAACTTCAGGATTGAATGTAAATATACAATGGTCAAAGTTATCAGTTTTATCTAAAACTTCAACTTCGTTTTTGTCTAGTGTACCATCACTAATCCAAGCATCATAATTTGTACTTAAGCAGAATGATGCATCAACTTCTCCATTAACCATAGCGATCATGCTGTCTTTTTCTCCACCAACGTGATCTCCATGTAAGCCAACACCGATATCAAATCTTTTTTCAGTGTAATCTTTACCATATTCTAAACCATTTTGGTGTAAATAGTTTATAGGAATAAGTCTTGCTTGTGGAGAGTCTATAGCCCCAAATCCTATTGTTTTGCCCTTTAAATCAGAAACTTTTTCAAAATTTCCCTTTTTAACTACTAGATAAGTTTTCTTATCTCTATCAGTATCTCTCATACATCCGATCTTATCTTTTCCGTCAGATCTCAAGTGAGCGTCTAAATGTGCTAATGGGGAATTCCATGCTCCATCAATTTCTCCATTCATTAAAGCATCTACTTGTAGTTTGTAGTCTTTGAAGAATACTCCTTCGATTTCTGCTCCATTTTCCTTGAAAAATTCTTCAATCATTTCCCATATTACTGAAACTCTTGGAGCGTAAATAACTGCACCTATTTTTAATTTTTTCATTTAATTCCTCCTATTTTATTTACTTGATAAAGACTGTCCTAACATAACATGCAACACATCTAAAGATGGTGCCATAATTTGTCCAGCGTAAGCATCTCTCATCAACTTTTCAATTTCAGTCTTTCTATTGTAACTAATTCCTCCACCCACTCTCATTGCAAGAGTTGAGGATTCCATCGCATGTTCAATTGCAATAACTCTGGAAGCTATGATTTTTTGTAAAGCATCTTCATCATTTCTACCTTTTTATTGATATTTGTGTCCTATTTACTTGTTTTCTGTCGCTAAAATACCACCTAACATTACATGGAGAACATCCAATGATGGTGCCATAATTTGTCCAGCGTAAGCATCTCTCATCAACTTTTCTATTTCAGTCTTCTTATTATAAGTGATTCCGCCGCCAATTCTCATTGCAAGTGTAGCTGAATTCATTGAATTTTCAATTGAAGTCACTCTTGCTGCAATAATTTTTTTAAGCATATCTTCGCTATTATTAACTATAGATTCTGCTGCATCTTCTGATAGTGTTCTTGCACTTTGTGCCATTGAATATATCTTAGACAAATACATTTGAACAATTTCAATATCTGCTAAGCATTTTCCATTTGGATATTTTCTACTTGTAGCGTATTTATTAGTAATGTTTGATATTCTAATATTTAAACCAGCATATACACTAGCAAGTCCAAGTAAAAACATCTTTGTTACAACACTTGCGACTTCATCTGCTCCGCCTTCTTCGCCTAATCTGTAATCGGATGTCAACTTAACATTGTCAAATTTCATTGGACAAGAAACATTTCCTCTCATTCCAACTCCATCCCAATATTCCATATTGAAACTCAAACCTTCAGATTCCAATGGAACAACCCAATATGTCGTTTTACCTTCAAATTCAGCTGATTTACTGTTATATTGATAATAACTTGCATAAGTTGCACTTGTTACCATTGATTTAGTTCCCTTGAACACATAGTCATCTCCATTTTTAGTACAAGTCATTTCTGGATTACCAAAATGTGTTCCACTACCAAATTCTGAATCAGCCAACGCCATAAATTTATTATTTTCAACGACATCTTTTACTATTTTATCAATTAAAGTTTTTTGACCATAATCCAACACTCCACTGATTCCAACATTATGCATCATATAGCATAATGCTGCAGATGGATTGTATTCAGCAAATGCCATTGTAACTTCTTGGTGTTCTTTTGCTCCTTTGCCAAGTCCACCCATTTCTTCAGGAATCAAAAGTTTTAAAAATCCTTCTTCTCCCATTTTTTCAAATGCTTCTTTTGGGAAAGTGCAATCCTTGTCAGATTTTTTTCCTTCTTCTTCTAAATATTTTTTTGCAAATTCTTTTGCTTGTTCGTAAATCCCCATTAAGCCTCCTATAAAAGTGGTTGACCTGTGATAGCTTTTCCTAACCAAACGTTAAGAACGTCTAGTGATGGAGCCATGATTTGTCCAGCGTAAGCATCTCTCATCAATCTTTGGATTTCAGATGCACAGTTGTAAGTCTTACCTCCACCTACTCTCATTGCAAGTGTTGAAGATTCAATTGCATTTTCGATGGCTGCCACTCTTGCTGCGATAATCTTGCATACTGCGTCTTCTTCTCCAGCAACTAAAGATCTAGCTGCTAATTCTGTAAGAGCTTTTGCACTCATACCATTTGAATAAATCTTACCTAAGTGAACTTGTACTGTTTCAATGTTAGCTAATGATTGTCCTGATGGATATTTTCTCTTCAATGCGTAATCATTAGTAACTTTTGATAATCTCAAGTTCAATCCAGTGTAAACACTTGCTAAACCTAGTATGAAGTATGGAGCTACAACGTTAAATACTTGGTCAACACCTGAACCTTCTTCGCCGATTCTGTTAACTTCGTCTAATTTAACATCTGTCATAGTCATTGGACATGAAACATTACCTTTCATACCAATACCTTTCCAGTGGCTCATCTTGAATTCTAAACCTTCAGATTCCAATGGAACTAACCAGTTGTTGATGTCTCCTTCTTTTTCAGTTGATGGAGTTAAAATTAAGTAATAGCTTGCATGAGTTGCACTTGTTACCATTGATTTTGTTCCGTTGAAAATGAATTTTCCACCGTCTTTAGTAACTTTGATTTCTGGAATATAGAAGTGAGTACCAGTTCCAAATTCAGAATATGCTAATGCCATGAATTTGTTGTTTTCAACTATGTCTTTAACAACTTTTTTCTTTAATTCTTCATTACCATTAGTAAGAACAGTCATTAAAGCTACGTTGTGCATCATGTAGCAAAGACCAGCAGTTGGGTTGCTTTCAGCAAATGCTAAAACAGCTTGTTGGTGTTCAACAGCAGTCTTTCCTAAACCACCCATTTCTTCTGGAATAAGTAATTTGAAGTAACCAGCTTTTCCCATTTCTTCAAATGATTCTACAGGAAATCTACCTTCTTCATCTGAGCTTTTTGCATATGGTTCGATGTGTTCCAATGCAAATTTTCTTGACTCTTCGTAAAAATTCATAAAACCCTCCTAAAGTTTATATTTCATTTATATGATATCACTAATTCTCTAATAAAACCAGAAATATTGTTAAAAATTACTCATTTATTGAAACTTTCTATAAATCCTACCAATTTCATTCGAATTTTAACAAATTAGAAAATTTCTTGATTTTTTTATTCGTCTTATCATTGAAAAATCAACGTTATAAATTTTTTAATCATTTATAGAAAAAATCTATAAATGATTATTCAAATTGTTAAATTTTTGTAATAAAAAACACCGTGAGATAATTCTCACAGTGTTTTTGTTATATTATCTATTTGTAGAATTTGGATTTACGACGTCTTCTTTCTTTGCGCCTTCTTCTTCCTTAGCTTTTTCTACAGATTCAACTTTTTTACCTTCTTTATCAAGGTTTTCTTCTTTTTCTGCTGCATCTGTATCTTCTACTGAGTTAGAATAATCCATTTCTGCCATTCTCTTGTAAGTGTTGTATCTTTCCTTAGCATCTCTTTCAGCTTCTTGGAATAATTCTTCAGCTTGTTCAGGGAATGATTTTTGTAATGACAAGTATCTTACTTCTCCTCTGATGAAGTCTTGGAATGATCCAGTTGGTTCTTTAGAGTCTAATTGGAATGGATTCTTTCCTTCTTCTGCAAGAGTTGGATCGAATCTGTATAAGTGCCAGTAACCAGCTTCTACAGCTAATTTTTCTTGACGTTGGCTCTTACCCATACCAGCTTTAATACCGTGGTTGATACATGGTGAGTAAGCGATGATTAATGATGGTCCATCATATTCTTCTGCTTCTCTAATAGCTTTTAATGTTTGATTTTGGTTAGCACCCATAGCGATTTGTGCTACGTATACGTATCCGTAAGTTGATGCCATCAAACCTAAATCTTTCTTTCTAACTTTCTTACCACTTGCAGCAAATTGTGCTACAGCAGCTGTTGGAGTTGACTTAGAAGCTTGTCCACCAGTGTTTGAGTAAACTTCTGTATCGAATACCATAACATTGATGTTTTCACCAGATGCTAATACGTGATCCAATCCGCCGTATCCGATATCATAAGCCCAACCGTCTCCACCGAAGATCCATACAGATTTCTTAATTAAGAAGTCTCTGTCTGTTCTTATATATTTCAATAATTCTTCAGCTTCTTCGTTGTTAGTGTTGTCATCTAAGTGTTGTAAGATTTCTGCTGCACACGCTTTTGATGTAGCTACATCGTCCATGTTTTCAACGAATTTTTTGAATGGTGCATTCAATGGACTTTCAATGTTCAAGTCTAAGAATGCTTGCATTTTTTCTTTTAATTGTAATCTAATCTTCTTGATAGCTAAGTGCATACCATATCCGTATTCAGCATTGTCTTCGAATAATGAGTTAGCCCAAGCTGGTCCTTTACCTTCAGCGTTTGTGCAGTAAGGAGTTGAAGGAGCACTTGCACCCCAGATTGATGAACAACCTGTAGCGTTAGCTATAAGCATTCTATCACCGTATAATTGAGTGATTAATTTAGCGTATGGAGTTTCTCCACAACCAGCACATGCTCCAGAGAATTCAAATAATGGTTGTTTGAATTGTGAGCCTTTAACAGTTTTTTCCGCTGGCATTAAATCTTCTTTGTATCCAACTTTTTCTACAGCGTAAGTCCAATTATCTTTTTGTGCAAGATGTTGTTCTTCGAAAGGTTTCATTATTAATGCTTTTTCTTTTGCTGGACATACATCAGCACAGTTACCGCAACCTGTACAGTCTGCTGGTGAAACTTGGATTCTGAATGTTAAATCTTCAAATCCTTTACCAACTGCTTTTTTGCTTTCGAATGTTTCAGGAGCGTTCTTTCTGTCTTCTTCGTTTAATAAGAATGGTCTGATAACTGCGTGTGGACATACATAAGCACATTGGTTACATTGTATACATTTATCCATTTGCCATTCTGGAACATTAAGAGCGATACATCTCTTTTCGTAAGCTGAAGTTCCCATTGGGAATTCACCATTTGCTCTGTCTTTGAATGCAGATACTGGTAAATCATTACCTTGTTGTGCGTTCATTACACTTGCAACTTCTTTTACGAATTCTGGAAGGTTAGCGTCTTTTTCAACGTCTTCTTCAGCATTTTTCCATTCAGCTGGAACATTGATTTCTACAAGTTGATCGATACCTTGATCTACTGCAGCGTAGTTCATATTTACAATGTCTTCACCTTTTCTTCCGTAGTTAGCAACTATAGATTCTTTTAATTTTTTAATAGCTTCATCTATAGGTAATACTTTAGATAATTTGAAGAATGCAGCTTGCATAATCATGTTAGTTCTTCCACCTAATCCAACTTCTGCTGCAATCTTAGAAGCGTTGATTGTGTAGAATTTAATGTCGTTTTCAGCGATATATTTCTTTAATTTGCCTGGAAGGTGAGTGTCTAATTCTTCTTCATTCCAGATACAGTTTAGTAAGAATGTACCACCTTTTCTTAAACCTCTTAATAAATCGTATTGATATACATAAGCTTGTTTTGAACAAGAAATGAAATCTGATTCATCTAAAAGGTAAGTTGAGTGAATTGGGTTGTTACCAAATCTTAAGTGAGACATTGTAACCCCACCAGATTTTTTAGAGTCATAATCGAAGTAACCTTGAGCGTACATGTCAGTACCATCACCTATAATCTTGATAGCTGATTTATTGGCACCTACTGTACCGTCAGAACCGAATCCCCAGAACTTACATCTGATAGTTCCTTCAGGTGACGTGTTTATAGTATCTTTTACTTCTAATGATCTGTGAGTAACATCATCTACTATACCGATAGTAAATTGTGTTCTTGGTTGATCTTGTTTTAAGTTTTCGTAAACTGTGTTAATGTGAGTTGGAGTTGTGTCTTTTGAACCTAAACCGTAGATACCACCAACGATAACTGGTTTATTTTCATGATCGTAGAAACAATCTCTAACGTCAAGATATAGAGGTTCTCCTAATGAACCTTTTTCTTTAGTTCTATCTAAAACTGCGATCTTCTTAACTGTTTTTGGAATAGCATTTAAGAAATGTTCTTTAGAGAATGGTCTGTATAAGTGAACTTTTAATACTCCGACTTTTTCTCCTTTAGACACTAAATAATCAACAGTTTCTTCAATAGTTTCAGTTACTGAACCCATAGCTACTATAATATTTTCAGCATCTTCAGCACCATAGTAGTTGAATAATCCGTAGTTTCTGCCTGTAATCTTGTTAATTTCATTGATATAGCTTTCAGTAATACCAACGATATCTTCATAGTATGTATTAGATGCTTCCATACCTTGGAAATAAACGTCTGGATTTTCAGCTGTACCCATAGTCTTAGGGTTTTCTGGATTTAAAGCATTTCTTCTGAATTCATCAATAGCTTCCCAATCAACAATCTTAGCTAAGTCTTCATAATCCATAACTTCGATTTTTTGAATTTCGTGACTAGTTCTGAAACCATCGAAGAAATGTAAGAATGGAACTTTACCTTTAATAGAAGAAAGGTGAGCTACTGCTGCTAAATCCATAACTTCTTGTACTGAACCTGAACATAACAATGCAAAACCAGTTTGTCTTGCTGCCATAACGTCTTGGTGGTCACCAAAAATGCTAAGCGCATGTGATGCTAAAGCTCTTGCTGATACGTGGAATACGCCAGGTAAGTTTTCTCCGGCAATCTTGTACATATTTGGAACCATCAACAATAAACCTTGTGATGCTGTAAATGTAGATGCCAAAGCCCCTGCAACTAAAGCCCCGTGTACTGAACCAGCTGCTCCACCTTCTGATTGTAATTCAGTTACTTGTACAGTTTCACCGAATAAGTTCTTACGTCCATCTGCTGCCCATACATCAATTGCTTCAGGCATTGGTGATGATGGAGTAATTGGATAAATAGTTGCCACATCTGAAAATGCATAAGCTACGTGAGCAGCGGCTGTATTTCCATCCATGGTTTTCATGTGTTTTGCCATTTATTTAACCCCCTATATATAAATAAATAAATTGTTTAATTTAAAACGGACGAACTCCGCTCTATGAGTTATTATAACTCAATAAAATCCTCATTGCAAGAATAACAAACTTCATCAAAAAATTTTATTGTGAAATTAATTTTTGTTATTTTTTAACTGCTTTCTGTGTTCTTCAGTATCTTTTTTCATATTTGCAATTAACTTATTATTTAACTCTTGTGCCGCATTATAACCCAAAAGTTTTTGTCTTTGATTTCTAACTGCAACCTCAACAATCATTGCAATATTTCTACCTGGTTTTACAGGAACTTCAAGATATGGAAGTTCAACTCCTAAAATTTCTGTAGTGTGATCGTCAAGTCCAATTCTGTCGTATTCTTTATCGTCTTGCCATTTTTCTAGCTTTATAACCAAATCTATAAATGTAGTTAATCTTACAGAACCTGTACCGTATAACCTTTGAATATCTAAAATTCCAAGACCCCTAACTTCCAAATAGTGTCTGATGTTAAGAGGAGCTTGTGCCAACAATCCTTTTTCGATTTTTCTAATTTCAACCACATCGTCTGCAACAAGTCTGTGACCTCTAGTTACCAAATCCAAAGCCGTCTCGCTTTTTCCTACAGAACTGTCTCCCATCAACAAAACACCCATACCAAAAACATCCAACAGAGAAGCGTGGATTGTATCTTCCTCACTAAGAAAATATTCCAATACTTCATCCAATGCTGAGATAAGTCTGGTAGTTGTTCTGTCAGAAATTAATAGAGTTTTATCGTATTCTTCAGCTAATTGCCTAACTTCATCAGGAATTTGAGCATAATGTGAAAAAACAATACAAGGAATATCATATTCCATCATTGCTCTTACTCTTTCTTTTCTAAGCTCCATATCCATCGCCATATAATACGCAAGTTCAGCCTTACCGAACAACTGAATTCTTCTATATGGAAATTCTTCCAAGAAACCAGATAATTGTAATCCCGGTCTATTTATTTCAGAATTTGTAATCTCAATTGTTTCGTAATCAGAACTTGTCCTTACAACGTGCAAGTCTAATTTTTTAACAACCGCACTTAATTTTACTGTTTTCATAAGTTCCCTCCTTATTATATTTTATTATCTAATCTGTATATAAGCAAACAATCTTCGATAATATATGACGAAAACACAGCTTAATTGTTACGTTTTTGTAATATTTAACGTTTTTTTAACCTAATTTATTACAAAAAAGTTACAACAAGTTACAAATGTGTTACAATATATTATATTAAATTTGCAGATTAAAAACTTTTAATCGTAAAATTAGGAGGAAAAATGAACAATATAAAAAAACCATTGTTAGTGATGGGATTAATGTTTACCTTTTCTGCTTTAAATGCAACTTCTTCATTTGCTGATGTTGACAATACAAAGCTTGTAGAAGAAGTAAAACAAGACGCTTTAAATTACACTACAAATTTGCAAAATACAATTAAAGATCAAGAAAATGTGAATACAGAGGATTCCATCAAATCCAATGGTACACAACAAACTGAAAAAGTTAATACTGAAAATACTGAAAATACTGAAAAAGAAGATAAAAAAGATTCTACAAAAGAAGATTTGACTGAAGGCTTTGAAGATTCAAAAGAACTTTTGAAAAAGCCTGCTGAAGTAAAAGCAGTCAAAAGAGCCGATGTGAAGAAAATCACTTCATCAAGTAAGTCTGAAACAGCTACTAATATAAGAAATGAATATTTTTCAAAATCAAATACAGTTATTTTGACAAATAGCTCAACATTTGTAGATTCACTATCTGCTGTTTCACTATCAAGAGGTAACACTCCAATATTATTTACTAACCAATCTTCTTTAGATAGTAAAACATTGGCAAACCTAAAAGCTAACAAACCTAAAAAAGTTTACATTTTAGGTGGAGAAAAATCCGTTAGCAATTCTGTAGTAAATCAACTTAAAAGTTTGGGAATAATTGTTGAAAGAATTGCTGGACATGATAGATACGAAGTTAATTCTAAAGTTGCAGCAAAAACACATAATCCAAATACAAAACAAAAAACAAATATACTTATAACTTCAGGCGAAAATCATAGTGATGCTATATCATCTGCTATTTTAGCTCAAAACAAAAAAGCTCCTATACTTTTCGTTAGAAAAAATGAAGTTCCTACATCTATAAAAGGTTATTTGTTATCTTTAAAGAGAAACAATGCTATAGGAAGTATAACAATAGTTGGTGGTAACTTATCAGTATCTCAACAAGTAGAATCTTACTTAAGAACTTTTAGCAATAATGTAAGTAGGATTGCTGGTCGTGACAGATACACTACTAACGTAAAAGTTGCAAAACAAGTTAACCTTAACGCAAAAAGAGTAATCGTAGCTGAAGGTAATGGTTACAACGACGCATTATTAATGTCACCTGTTGCTACAAAATTAAATGCTTCTTTAATATTGACAAAACCTAACGATGTAACAAGAACAAAAGATTATTCTTCAAACGACAAAAACTCTACTATGGAAGCATTCTTCAAGAACAACAAATCCATAGACCAAGTTATAGTTTGTGAAGGAAATCATTCAATTTCCGATTTCGTATCATCATCAATATCTGATTTGTTAGCAGGTAAAAATCTTAAGACTGCACCAAAAGCAGATGCATTATACAAAAAAGAAAAAGCTGAACTAAGAAAAAGTACAATTGAGAAATCTAAAAAGGTTAAAAAACCTGTAGATTCATTACAAGCTCAACTTGCAAAAGCAAAAAGAGTATTCACAGTAAGAGCCACGGCTTACACTTCTGATCCTAGAGAAAACGGTGGATGGAATGTAACAGCAATCGGAACTAAAATTAGACGCGGTGTTATCGCAGTAGACCCAAGAGTTATTCCTTTGAGAACAAGAGTATATGTAGAAGGATACGGATTTGCTACAGCAGAAGACACTGGTGGAGCTATTAAAGGAAATAAAATTGATGTAGTTATGGATACTAAAGCTCAATCTCGTAACTGGGGAGTTAGAAACGTCAAAATCTACATCTTATAATGTAAACTACTAAGCACTGATGTATCAGTGCTTTTTTAATGTAATTTTTTACAATGATTTTGATACACAATGTCAGTTTTCAGTCGTTACCAAACATATTTTAAGCGATTTTTCATAAAAACCAGCAATTGTTACATTTTTTTAATAATTAAGTTTTTCAGTGGCGCATTTTATGTTTTTTCCTAAAAGTTACAAATTAGTTACAAACTATTCCCTATTTTATGGGAAGTGTGATTTTCAAGTAATTCACAAATTTTTCAATTTGTAAATAGTTTTGAGCAAATTTTACATAAAATCTAGCAAATTGTGCAAATTAAACCAATAAATGTCAAATTTATTTGAAAGTTATGAAAAATTCTTGTAAACTATTAGAGTAATTTGAATAAGTTACAAATTGGTTACAGAAATAATGAGCAATTAAAATTAGCTCATTGAAGTATATTAGGAGGATACATGAATAATTTTAAGAAGCCACTTCTTGTAATGACTTTGGCTGTATCATTATCTTTGGGAGCAAATGTTTCATTTGCAGATAATGAAAATAACAAGTCAGAAACAAATGTTAAAGCTATATTAGATAATTCAAGTAAAACTGAAACAACAACTAAGATACAAGTAAAGCTAGATGAAAATAACAAAGTAATATCTAATAAAAATCAAAATAATACAGAAAAAAAAGAAGCTGAAGTCAAATCACAAAAAAGTGCAAAAACAGAAAGAATAGACGCAAAAAACAGATTTGAAACAGCTAAGAAAATCAAAGAAAAAGAATTCAAAAATGCAGACACTGCTGTAGTTGTGAATTCAAACGAATTTTCGGACTCAATCAGTGCAACAAACATTTCAAATGGTAAATCACCTATTCTTTACACTGATTCCAACAAACTAGACAACTTGACAAAAGAAGCTTTGAAAGGTGTCAAAAAAGTCTACATAACTGGTGGCGAAAAAACTATTAGTTCAAAAGTAGTTGACGAATTAAATGGTATGGGAATTGAAGTCATCAGAGTTAAAGGCAAAGACAGATACGAAGTTAATGCAAAATCAGCTACTACATCTCACCCAGTTTCTAACAAGAAACAAAACGTAGTTATCGCATCTGGTGAAAACTTTGCAGATTCTATTTCTTCAACTTCTTTAGCTAAGAAAAAGAACGCTCCAGTTCTTTTAGTTAAAAAGAATGAAGTGCCAAAATCAATCAAAGAATACTTAAATTCTTTCAGCAAAAAAGGTCTTTTGGGAGACATCACTATAGTAGGTGGAGAAAATTCAGTTTCAAAAGCTGTTGAAAATGAACTTTCAAAACTTTCAAAAGTTACTAGAATTGCAGGACATGACAGATACCAAACATCTGTAAAAGTTGCAAAACAAGTCGGCGTAAATTCTGAAAGAACAATTGTAGCTAGTGGAGAAAAATTTGTAGATGTACTTGCTGCATCTCCTGTAGCTCAAAAATACAACGCCCCAATTGTTTTGGTTAAGAAGATGGACGTTCCAAGAAACGAAGATTACAAAACACAAGAACAAAAATCAAACTCTGTGGAATCTTTCTTCAGACAAAACAAATCAAACATCATGTACACAATGGTATTTGGTGGCAAAAACACTATCGATAATTTCGTAGTAAATGGAATTAAAGATTTATTAGCTGGTAAATCACTACAAGCAAAACCAAAAGTAGATGCATTAGTAAATGTGCCTAAAAAACAACCTCAAAAAGAAACTAGTAAATTAGACAAAATCGTAAATCTTGCTTACAAACAATTAGGTAAGCCTTACGTTTGGGGAACTCACGGCCCTAAATCATTCGACTGTTCAGGACTTACATCTTACCTTTATAAACAAGCTTATGGTATAGGAATTAGCACAAGCTCAAGAGCACAAGCTTCTTATGGACACAAAGTTTCCAAATCAAATTTGAAAAAAGGCGATTTGATGTTCTTTGCAACAGGTGGTGGTGGAATAAGTCACGTTGGAATTTACGTTGGTAACAACAAATTAATCCACGCTTCTACACCATCAACAGGGGTTATCTTATCAGATATCAACTCAAGTTATTACCAAAGAACATTCGTTACAGCAAGAAGATTATTAGGTTAAATTTAAAAGCAATGATTCTAATGAATCATTGCTTTTTTGATTGTCTATTTGAATTTTATAGTGTCATCATTGAACATCCCAATTGAGTTTTTGATTTTCAAACTGTACACGCTATCACCTATTGGAACTATCATTGTATCATCTTTTGCATCTTCAAAAAATACGAGTTTATCTTTTTCTAGATTATAAGCAATCTTATTATCCAACCAAGTCATATATTTTTTAGACACTTTAAATCTTTTCAATACATTTTCATAACCTTTAATAGTAGATTCCATTATCAACTTATCATTCTTGTACAACCTTGAATTTCCAGTTTTAAAATCATACAAAGAATAGAAGACATCCTTATTATTCATCACAACATCAATCGGAAACTCATCTTCTGTCAAATCCCTACTGAAGATTTCCTTATCGTCCATATCTTTGACAGTTAATTTGTCCTTTTCATAATGCATATACATTACAGACTTATCGTTTTTGATTAATTTCCCAATCTTGCCAGTAGATTCAAATGCGCCATTATTATTCCTGAAAATCTCACATTCAAAGAATTTAATTGGAGAATCAGAACGCAAAACCATAGCATACACATTTTTATCCGATAACTTAGCATCACTAATATGCTCTGTTGATGTGAGATTTTTCATTCCATCATCACTTTTAATCATCAACTTAGAAGCAAAAGATTCATCTGATTTATAAAGGAGATAATCTTTCTTATCGACATCGTATATTCCGTATCCATCATCTAGTTGTACTAATTCGTCCTTGGAATCGTCGTAAATAAAGTTCTTGCCGTCTTTTAACACGACAATTTTATCTCCATACAATTTCTGAATAAACTCAGAGTTCTTTAACTTTTCTGTGTATTTGTTGTGAGAATCCATTTTTTTGATTCTGTCTACTTTTACGCTGGATTCTACGCCCTTGTACACTTCTTTTTTCCCACACGACACAAAAATCATCATACATAATGCAACCATCAAAAACTTCTTCATAAATTCCCTCCCATATTAATAAAATATTTCTACTAATATTTATTAATTAATATATACCCAGAATTTACAAAAAAACAATTAGCGTAAATTTTTATAAAACTTTTCGGTTTCTTTTACAGTTGGGAAATTAAACACAAGGTTTTTATTATCCTTAGTCTTAATCCAAATTGCTCTTGGATTGTCGTTATGAATGTACACATCACAGTTTCCAATTCCTTTTATTGAAAACTTTCCATAGGAATAGTGTTTCAATGATGTTCCATTTAACCTAACTCCATCTGTTTTGTTGATATCTTCGATTAGCTCAACTTTTTCGATTGATTTTTTGTCGATTACAGTAGTATAAATAGATTCAGTGATTGTGAGAGTGCTTGGCGTATTATCTACAGTATACGTTTTTGGTAAACTCATATTTATCATCAAAAATTCGATTGCAATCAATAATACAGCCGTCAATGCGTAGAGTATTTTGCCTGATAATTTTGCCCTGTTAAAAGTCATATTGCCATTTCTTACGCTAACATCTTCAACCATAAGCCTGTCATCTTTTGGATTGTAATAACCCCACGGATCGAAGAAATCTCCATTGTACAAGTCGCTATTAATCGCAGTTAAGTTTTTTGCTATGGTTTGATATTTAAAAAGAGCCAATATTATCGCTAACGTGTACAAAACAATGTATGAAAAAATCGGGAAAATTCTGTAAATATCTTTTGATGAGTAGTAAGCTACAACAAATCCCAAAACTATAAACATTATATATATCGCATACATCGTTTGTTGTACTTTTATGATGCTTTCTTCATTCAACTTTAAGTTTTCATCAGAATTAGTCGAATAAACTTTGGTGTTTTTCCTTCCCAAAAACCATCCCGTTAATATCGTACTTACACTCATTGCGACTTGCAACAAAATGTAGACGAAGAACATCTCACTGTTTTTGAAAAAAGCTACCAACAATACGATTTGAACTACCAGCGGAATTATCCAGGCTTTTAGTTTGATTTTCTTTTTTTCAATATCTCTTGAAGTCTTCAAATCATACGTCAAAATACTATTCTCAGTCGATATATTATTGTCCTTTTTGTATTGTCGTATTACTTTCATTGCGTTGTATTCGATAATATTTGCACTCACAAGATAAACAACTATTAAATTGTAATACACAAGCATTATCCAATCATAATCAAGCAACACAAGAAAAGATAAAACAATGCTCACCGCAAATAAAATATTCAATTTTTTCTTAGTTTTTCCCAGCAAATCGACGATGAATTCATCATCTTCATAACCTTTTGGAAAATTTGTATACAACATAAAAGTATCGTTTATTTTCAATGTATATATGTTCACTCTTCTTATGATGAACAAAATAAACACCAAACTAAAAAATAAAATAAATTGCAACATCATTTTATAATTTCCTCCACTATATTTTTAATATCCTTTTGTGATTTGCCACGAATTTTCGCTTCCATCAACAGTAGTTTCAATTCATCTTCAAATGAATTTCGTGAATAATCTTCGTCCACGCAAATCTTCGCCCCAACTCTTCTATCTATTACAATTATTTTTTCATCCTTCAAAATATTGTAAGCCTTGCTAATCGTCATAGGATTAATTCCCAAATCATTTGCAAATTGTCTAACAGAAGGAAGTTCGTCGCCATTTTGTAAATTGCCATTGGCAATTTCTCTAATAATCTCGTTTCGAATTTGAGTGTAAATCGGAACATCACTCGTCGTATTTATGTTAATCATTCTGTCCTCCTTGTATTAGTTATTATAATACAGATTAGACACAGAAGCAATATTTTTTCACAGAAAAAAAGAGCGCATCGAAATGCACTCTAAATCATTACTCGTATTTAGTAGTAAACCAATCATACTAAGAATATCATACGGAAAAAATTGATTTGATTTCAATTCGAGAAATCCGTTAAAAATTGCACTGTGTGAGTGAAACGAGTTTGCAATTTTAGGATTTTGAGATTTATAAATCAACAATTTTTGAAGTCTAGATATTCGTGTATGATGGTTTATCTACCAATAAATTTCTACTATAAAACTACATCGCACCGATTAATTTATTAAACGTATCATTGTCGATTTCCCACACTCCTTCGTATGGTTTTTCAATGTAGTATTTTTTGTTTTGATACAAATACAACGTCATTTTCTCGTCTTTTCCGTAGTAGATTTCCATTTTTCTAAAATCTTTTGTATTCGCAGGTGTGTCGTTGTTTGATTTTTTTCTGGTTGGTTTTGCTTTTTCTTTTATCAATTTAATTGTGTCTACAATATCTTTTTTCGAAGTGATAGATGCCGTTGGTCCTTCCTTGTTTTCTTCGATTTTTGTAACTGTGATTACTTGTGAATCATCTATATTTGGAAGTGTGATTGGATTTGCTTTTTTGCAAGATACCATCACCAACATCAACACCATAACTAACAATACTAATTTAAATTTGTTTTTCATAATTACCTCAATTCTAAAACTTGTTTTGATTTTTCTAATAATCTGTGCGCTTTTTCTTGCGGGGTGTCGTCATTCATCAACGCTCTTACGACTGCTATCCCACTTGCACCACTGTTCTTTAATACATCCATGTTATCCTCATTTAAACCGCCAATAGCGACAGTTTTTATGCTTATGCTATTGTTGATATCTCTTAAAGTTTCAACCGATGTTATTTTCGTTTTAACGTGGGTTTTTGTCGGATAAATTGCTCCAACTCCAAGATAATCTGCGCCTTCTTTTTCACATTGTATAGCTCTTTCAACACTTTTAGCAGTTGCGCCAATAATGTAATTATTTCCCAAAATTCTGCGCGCATCTTTTATTTCCATGTCTTCATCTCCAAGATGAACTCCTGCACACTCGCTTGCCAAGCAAACGTCAATTCTGTCGTCAATTAAAAGCGGCACATCAAACTTGTCACAAATTACCTTCACTTTTTTCGCCAAGTCTATGTATTCTCTTGTAGAGATGTTTTTCTCCCTTAGTTGTACCAATGTTACTCCACCTTTGAGAGATTCTTCAATTTTTGTTAAAAAATCTTCCTCATCTTTAACATTTGTCCTATCAGTAACCAAGTACAAGCTAAGATTCAACTTTTCTCGCATTTATATTCTCCTTTATTTGTTCCCATTTTATTTTGGATAAATTATCGTACAAACCGATTTTGAAAGAACTAAGTCCAACACTTTTATCCACCATTTCACAGCTAATATTCATCATACTAATTGCTAGAACACATGATTCTATCGATTGGGATACGCTAAGTGTACACGCTATCAAACTTCCCACAACACAACCTGTCGCAGTGATTTTTGAAAGCCTTTCATCGCCATTATTTAGCAGATAAATCTCATCTGAACACACAATATCCGTATGCCCTGTTGCCACAACCATTGAATGGTACTTTTCGTGCAAATTATTACAATAATTAATCACATCGTCTACTTCAAGCTTTCTTGAATCCACACCTTTTGTACTTAAATCTTTAATAACCAGTGATTTTATCTCGCTGTAATTTCCTTTTATACAAGTTATTGTGTATTTTTGCAAGATTTCTAACGTCAAATCCAACCTTAATCTTGACGCACTCACTCCAACCAAATCCAATGTAATTGGAATGTTGTTTTCATTTGCAATTCGTAGGGATTTTTTGATTGATTCTATTCTATAGTCCGTGATGTTTCCTAAATTTACCAACAGAGAATCAGAATTTTTCGTAACATCTTCGACTTCTCGTGGATTATCTGCCATAAACGGACTTTGGTTAACACTCAGAACTGCGTTTGCCATATCATTGATTGAAATCGCGTTCGTAAGGCAATGAATCAGATTATTACTGTTGTACAAATCAGAGTAAATCTCTGACATTTTTTGTATTAAATTATCCATTGATACTTTCCTTTAATTTATCTAGCATTTTATTTTTTTGCATAGCCTTTAAAAATGCGAATGCTACAGTCGCTCCCATTAATGTCGCAAGTACAAATGATGGTGTGTAGAAAAATAAAGTCAAATTGCTTTTTCCGAAGAAAAACTTCATAACAGGAACGCTTACAATCGATCCTATTATTCCTGTTCCAATAACTTCTCCAATACAAGCCATAATCAATTTGTTCGTTCTCTTATACAAAACTCCCGACAAAAACGCTCCAAACACAGCTCCAGTCAATGCTAACGGTGGAATTGCCATTAGTGACATTCTGATTATTCCAATCAATGTCGCACACAAAAGTGCATACCATGGTCCCAAAAATACCGCACACACTATATTAACAAAATGTTGTGTTGGACAAAATCCAACAACTCTCAAAATTGGAGATATCACAACTCCTATTGCGACAAATATTGAAAGCATTATCATTTTAATTAAAGTAGAATTTTTTCTTGTCATAAACCATCCATCCTTCACTACCTTATATATTACCATCAATCAATATTTCTTTACAATAAAAAATATAGCAAATTATTGCTTAAAATAATTCACTATATTTTCTGCTGCTTTTTCATTCATTCCATCAACTTCGCAAAGCTCTTCTACACTGGCTTTTTTTATTCTGTCAAGAGTTTTAAAATGTTTCATTAAAGCTTTTTTTCTTTTCTCTCCGATTAAGGCTATATTGTCCAATTCAGATTTCTTGAAGTTTTTCTCGTGCAGTTTTCTGTGATAATTGATGGCAAATCTGTGTGTTTCTTCTTGAATCGCAAACAACAACCTGTACAAAGGAGTGTTCACTTTCAACCTGATTTCGTCGTTTTCGTAAATTATTCCACGCGTCCTATGCTTATCGTCTTTTACAAGACCCAAAATCGGGATATCCAAGTTGAATTCGTTCAACACTTCTTTTGCGATGTTGACTTGACCTTTGCCACCATCCATCAAAATTATAGAAGGCATTTCATCAAAGCTGTTGTCTTTTTTATCAGAATCCAAAAGTCTTCTGAATCTTCTCGTCAACACTTCCCTGTGCGATGCATAATCATCGGCACCTTCTACAGTTTTTATTTTAAATTTACGATAATCTTTGGAAGATTTAGCCCCGTTTTTGAACACAATCATACTTCCCACAGAATCTACACCACTTGTGTTGGAAATATCGTAGCATTCAATTCTATCAATTGGTTTAACCCCTGTGATATCTTGTAAATCTAAGATTGCATTCTCACGATTACGTTCTCTTTTCAAATGTCTGGAGATGTATTTGTCCAGTCCTTCTTTTGCGTTTACTCTGACCATTTCCAAGAGGTCAGTCTTGTTACCACGTTTAGGAATTTTGATTTCGACCTTGGAACCTTTTTTCTCAGTTAGCATTTCTTCGATAAGCTCTCTGTCTTCGATTTCAATATCGGTTAGGATTTGTTTCGGAACGTAAGTCAAATCAATGTAGAATTGTTTGAAAAATTCTCCTACAATGTGTTCGTTTGATTCTTCGTATTTATTGTCGATAATAAAATGTTGTCTTTCAATAATTTTACCATTTCTCATGAAAAATACTTGAACGCATACAGTCTCCGCTTCTCTAGCCATGGATATCATATCCAAGTCCAATCCTTTGGTGTTGGTGATGTTTTGTTTTTCCAAAATCACTTGAATATTTGCGATAGAATCTCTGAGTTTCGCTGCCAATTCAAAGTTCAAATTCTTGGAGGCAGCCATCATTTTATCGGTCAATTTCTTAGTCAAGTCATCTTCACGACCATTCAAGAAATTTTCCACTTCTAACAATTCTTTGTTGTAATCTTCTTCGTTAACATCATAAACGCACATTCCGTCACAACGATTGATATAATAATTCAAACAAGGTCTCTTAAGCTTTTGACCCTTATCAAAATTCAAATTACACGTTCTGATTTTGTACGTTTCATGAATCAAATCTATAATATCATTAACTGCATAAGCATTAGGAAAAGGCCCAAAATACTTCGCCTTATCCTTCAAAACACGTCTAGTTTTCAAGACTCTTGGAAACTTTTCGTTCGTGATTTTGATGTATGGATATTGCTTATCGTCTCTTAAAACGATGTTGTATTTCGGGCTGTTTTTCTTGATTAAGTTTGATTCCAGAACCAAAGCTTCACATTCATTATTCACGATAATATATTCAAAATATTCTACGTGACTTACCATTGCAGCGACCTTTGCGAGTTTTTTTGATGAATCAAAATATTGACCCACACGTCTTCTCAAATCAATCGCCTTGCCAACGTAGATTATCTCGTCATTCTTATCGTGCATAATGTACACGCCTGGTTTGTGAGGTACTTTTTGCAGTTCTTTTTTTATATCAAACATTTCTATATTGCTTTTGTTTGTTGTTCTAGATATTCTAAGTCAGATCCTTCCAAGTATGGTGATAATTTTTCGTAGCATTCCTTATTGTAATTGTTCAACCATTCTAATTCGAAAGGAAGTAATTTTTCTTTGATAATAGGTCTTGTGTCAATTGGACAAATAGACAATGATTCAAATCCCAAGAATTCTCCAAATTCAGATTCTCCAACTTTGATACAATGCATAATATTTTCGATTCTGATTCCGTGTGAACCTTCGATATAAATTCCTGGTTCGTCACTAGTAACCATTCCTTCATCCATGTCGATATCATTATTTACGGACGAAATTCTTTGTGGTCCTTCGTGAACACCAAGGTAGAATCCCACACCGTGACCTGTGCCGTGTCTGAAATCCAACATTTCTTGCCAAATAGGTCTTCTTGCAATTGGATCTAAGCTCGATGATTTTGTTCCTTTAGGGAAGATTGTAGTCATCAAATTGATGTGTGATTTTAATGTTAAAGTATAGTGTAGTTTTTCATCATCAGTCAATTCACCAAGAGCAACCGTACGAGTAATATCAGTAGTTCCATCCAAATATTGCGCACCACTATCAACCAAGTACAATCCCTTCGGTTGTAAAGTGACTGGATGATCAACTGATGGTTCGTAATGAGGAAGTGCCGCATTTTCTCCATATGCAGATATAGTACCGAAACTTAAATCCATGAACAAATCGCCTTGTTCTCTGAAATATCTCAACTTATCCGCTGCACTCATTTCAGTAACATTTCCAGTTGGAGTTCCTGTTTCTACCCAATTGAAAAACTTAACCAACGCAACACCGTCTTTGATGTAAGCATTTTTTTGATTTTCGATTTCTGTTTCATTCTTGTGAGCCTTCATCAAAGTTGTAGGTTGAATTCCTTTTGAAATTCTAATATTTGAATTAATTGAATTGTAAATTCTTACATTTGTCTTAGAAGGATCCAAGAACAAAACGCTTTTTCCTGGAAGCTCACTCAAATCTTCGAAGACTTTTTCGTAAGATTTTACAGTAACACCTTGTTCTTTCAACAATTCAATCAAATCATCTTCGATTTTTTCATCTTCAATGTACAAATTAGCAAAATCTTTTCCAACCAACGCATAACTTATGATAACAGGATTGTACAATACATCGTTACCTCTAATATTGTAAAGGTAGCAAATATCATCCAAAGAGCCTATAAAATTGTAATCACAATCGTTAGAATCCATAAAGTATCTTAGCTCTTTTAATTTTGTCTTAGTATCTTTGCCACAATATTTTTCATCAAATGCATAAGCCTTTGAATTTGGTTTTTCTGGACGATCTTCCCAGATATCACCAACAAAATCCACATCAGTGATTATCATTCTATCGCCAAGATTTTCCAACCATTGATAATAATCATTGTAGTCCAAAGTAAGACCATCGACTCCTATTTTTCCACATTCGCCGACATTTTCATTCAAATATTCAATTAAAGTTGGAACCCCAGGTTCACCCATCTTCATCAATTCTACAGTAGACCCTTCAAGTTCCTTAGCAGCTTGAATAAAATATCTTCCATCAGTAAACAAAGCCGCTTTTTTCTTCAAAATTACAGCAGTTCCTGCACTACCACTAAATCCAGTAATATATTTTCTAGTCTTATAATAATCTGCTAAATATTCAGATGTATGAGGATCGCTCGATAATACAACATAAGCATCGATATTTCTTTCACTCATTTTTTTTCTTAGCTTTTCTAATCTTTCTGTAATCATAAATTACCTCCTCGTAGTTATAACAATTATATCATAAAATATAACGATGTTTATTTTCACGCTAACAAAAAAACTAGGTAAATTAATACCTAGTTTGTAAATTATGCTAATAAAAAAACCAAAACCAATTAGCACAAATATCTGTCTCCCAAAATAAACAAATTCAAAGCTTATGAAGCTAAAATCTCAAACTCGTGCTACGCACTCAAACAATGAGATTTTTTAACGCTTCATTTCGCTAGAATTTGTAATTATTTTTTACGAATGATATTCTTAGCTAATACGGTTTTGATTTATATTCTAATATATTACCAATCCCTTTAACTGGTTTTTGATACTTATATGTGTTTTTATTTTAAACGTTAAATCTAAAATGAACTACATCTCCATCTTGCATCAAATATTCCTTGCCTTCCAATCTCATAAGTCCTTTTTCTCTGACTGCAGGCATAGATTTTAATTCGATCAAATCATCGTAATTTACGATTTCTGCTCTGATGAATCCTCTTTGAATGTCTGTGTGGATTTTACCAGCTGCTTGTACTGCAGGAGTATTTTTCTTGATAGTCCATGCACGAGTTTCATCTTCACCAGTTGTCAAGAAGCTCATAAGTCCAAGCAAATCGTAACTTTGTGTAATCAAATCATCAATTCCTGATTTTTCAAGTCCAATTGCTTCCAAAAATTCCTTCTTGTCTTCTTCGCTATCCAACGCAGAAATTTCCGATTCGATTTGCGCAGAGATTACAACTACTTTTGCATCTTCTGATTTGGCAAAATCTTTAACTTTTTGAACCATTTCGTTGTTTTCGTAAGCATCTGCTACTTCGTCTTCACTAACATTGCACACGTAAATTATTGGCTTTACACTCAAAAGATTGAAGCTTCTCATAAGTTTCATTTCATCTTCGTCCAAATCCAAGATTCTGATAGATTTTCCTTCTGATAAAACGTCGTAGATTTTTTCAAGAAGATCTACTTCTTCTTTCAAATCCTTATTACCTTTCAAAGCTTTTCTAGATTTTTCTAATCTTCTTTCAACCATTTCCAAATCAGACAAAATAAGTTCGTAGTTGATAGTGTCGATATCTCTAAGAGGATCCACTGATCCATCAACGTGAACTATATTTTCGTCTTCAAAACATCTTAGAACTTCAACAATAGCATCGGATTCTCTAATGTTTTCCAAAAATTTATTTCCTAAACCTTCTCCCTTACTTGCGCCTTTTACAAGACCTGCAATGTCGTAAAATTCGATAGTCGCTGGAATAACTTTCTTGGAATTAAAAAGTTCTGCTAATTTATACACTCTTTCATCAGGAACATTTACAAGTCCGATGTTAGGATCTATCGTACAGAATGGATAATTCGCCATTTCTGCACCTGCTTTTGTTATCGCATTAAAAAGTGTGGACTTTCCTACATTTGGAAGCCCCACAATACCTAATTTCATATCATTCACTCCTTTTAACTAACTCAAATTTTACCATATACCATATTTTTTGTAAATTATACGCATTCAAAAAAGAGCTCTTTTCAGAGCTCTAATTTAAAAATTATTTAGTTTGGCATTTTTGATAATCTTTGGATAGTTTTTGTAGGAATAGTTCATGTCTACTCCGCCTTCTCCAGTATCTGGAACGCCTTTTATTTTTGATTTATTTGTAAATTGCCACATTCCATAATCAGGTGTGAAACAGTTAGGACTTGTAACGTGCCAATGTGCAATCCAAATATCGTAATCTTTCAATCTTTCTCTTTCAAATTGATTGTTAATCCAAGATCCCGAGCTGTACAATCCTGTGTAGTATCCATTCTTTTCAAGAATACTCATAAAGGCAATCGCCATATCTGTTTTTGTTTTTGTTGGAATTCTACGTTGTGAAGGATCTTCGAAGTCCAAATATACTGGGTATTCAAATTGTTTTTTGCCCAATATTTTCAAGTATCTTACAGCTTCTTCCTTAGCTTCTTCAACATTTACAGCGTATGAATACCAATATGCTCCAACGTTTAATCCAGCTGCTTTTGCATTTCTGTAGTTTTGTTGGAATTTTGGATCTTCACCACTGTATCCGGAACCTGCTTTTAGTATTACAAAATCCATTCCGTTTTGCTTAGCTAATTTCATATTTACATTGCGGTTGAATTTTGAAAGGTCTGCTCCTTGTTGAAATACTAATCTGTATTTGTTAGGATTAAACATTCCAAAATCATCAATTTTTGCATATCCTTTAAATCCATTTATATCCAATTGCATCCATCCATTATTTAAAATATTTATAACTTGCATAACTGTTGAAGTGTTGATATCTCTTACAGATTTTGCAGAACTATTTGCAGCATTGTAAAGTTTTGTTGAGTGTTTTGCAACCACGAAATCGTGCAAACCTATCGCTTTATCTTCTTCGATAATATCTGATTGATCTTTTACAACTGGTGGCTTTGGTTGTGGTTTTGCTTGTGGTTTTTTAACTGGCTTTGCTAATACATTTTTTACTGTGCCATAAACATTATTGTCTATAGTTCTATATCCACCAACAATATATACATCCTTGATCGACTTTTTGAAGTTATTCAAGAATGCTATGACACTTGTGTCTAGTTTACTTCTTGAACTCAATAAAATCGGTGCATTTAATTTTTGAGCCAATGGACTTATAGCAAGTGCATCTGCAAAATCTTCACCACTTGCGATGAACACTTTGTCCTTGTTCATAGAATTAGCCACTTTTACAGATCCATCGTATCTGTTTCTGCCACTAATTCTACTAACATTTTTGCCAGTGACTGATTGAATATATCTAACTGTAGCTGATGAGATGGATTGTCCTCCACCAACAACTGTCACTTTTCCTATACTAGATTTATTTCTAAGTAAATAATCTCTTGTTTGTCTGGACAAAGTTTTTCCAGAACTCAACAAAATCTTAGCGTTATTTGAATAAGCGTAAGAAGATGCGTAAAGTGGGTCACTGAAGTTTTCTCCACTTGCAATAACTACGTTCTTTTTCTTGCTCATAGCTGCAACCTTTGCGCTAGTTTCGTATCTGTCTCTTCCGGCAATTCTAGTAACTTTATTTGAGTATTTCTTTAATATGTTTTCAATTCCAGAACTAATTGATTGCTGACCACCAAGAAGATACACTTCTACAGGATTAAGCCTTTGAATTTCATTTCTTGTAGCTGTTGGAAGAGAATCTTTTTCTGTGTACAAAATAGAATATTTTCCATCAGACAAAGTCGTTGCACTCAATGCATCGGCGTATTTTTGTGCATTAACAACAATAACCTTCTTAGCATTAGTGAATTGTTCTCTTGAAATTTGTGCAGCAGATTCGTATCTGTTTTGACCTGCAATTCTAGAAGGAATGATTTGTCCAGAAGAATTTAATGCTTTTACTTCTTCATCTTGCGCTTTTTTGTCATCAATTTCTTCAGAAACTTGTTCTTCTGAATTTTCCTTTGATACAGATTTCTCAGTTTTAATAGGCGAATCTTCTAAGACTTCTTCTGTATCTTTTATATCTGATTTTTCAGATACAACTTCTTTTTCAGTTTCTTCTTCATCTTTTGTAGACTCTGAAGCTTCTTTTTTTTCTGATTTTTCCTTAATATCTTTATTTAAATCTGTAGATTTTAAATCTTCATGATTCAAATCACCATTTTCCTTTTTTTCATTTTGTAAGTTGTCTACGTTAGCGTATCCCAATTTAGCTTTCTTAGTCAACTTACTTTGATTATGTGTGCTAATTGATGTATATTTGGCACTAAGCTCGTTTTCTACATCTTTCTTATCGTTTTCTGTTTGAGCCATAGATCCTGTTGAAATCATTAATGACACAGACAATGCTACAAACGATACCTTAGCAATATCTTTTAAGTTCTTCATAGATACAACCTCCTAATATACATACATAATAACATAAAAAGTTACAAAATGGTATCAATTTTGATAATTGTTGACATTCAAAACGAATTAATAAAATTTCTTAACAATTTAATAGGATTTAAACAAAAAAATCCCCTGAGTAAAATTTACCCAGAGGAAAAATTCTTAGTCTAATTCAGCAATTGCTTCTATTTCGATTATTGCCCCTTTTGGAAGAGCTGCAACTTGAACTGCACTTCTTGCTGGTTTGTGATCTCCAAAAAATTCTGCATAAACTTCGTTCATATCAGAAAATTGTGATAAATCTTGCATGAACACGCCAACTCTTGCGATGTTTTCTACTTTTCCGCCTTCAGTTTCGATAATATGTAAAATATTATCTAATGATGCTTTTGTAGCTTTTTTTATATCAGTTTGTAACTCTCCATCAACGATTGGAAGTTGTCCTGATACATAAATTGTTTTGTTAGCAGATGTTGCTTGTGAATATGGTCCAATTGCAGCAGGTGCTTTGTCTGAATGTAAAAATTTCATACTGTCCTCCTAATTCCACAATCTTTCTATATCGTAGAAAGAACGTGCTTCTTCTGTAAATACATGTACTATAATATCATTAAGATCAAGCAAAATCCAGTTACCTTCGCTGTAACCTTCTTTTCCTAAAATCTCAAAATCATTTTCGTCGCACACTTTTTCCACTTCATCAATAATAGATTGAGCGTGGTTAGGTGCGTTGGCAGTTGCAATCACAAAATAATCTGCAACAGCTGAATCTAATTTCAAAGTTACAATGTCTTTTCCAATCTTATCGTCTATTGCTTTTTGAACTAACTCTAATTCAGTCATCTATACTCCCTTCAATAAATAATTTCTGACATTAACACTAGTGATAGATATTTCCCTCTCACCTTCTATAAGATATTTTATCGTATCATCTAGTGATTTGACAATTGCTTTATTCAAATTTATTTTGGATAATCTTCTGATTTCATCAACGTCATCATAATCTCTCTTATCTTCGGTCTTATCAGCCAAGTAAATTATTTTCTCGAAATCAGTCATATTAGTTCTTCCAGTTGTGTGAAATTCTATCGCATCCAAAATCTCTTCGTCATTCACTCCGTATTCATTGTTAGCGACAATTCTACCCAAATAGCAGTGCAATAACTTAGGATTTTCCATATCAGGATTTTTCCCTCTCAAATCTCTAAGCTCTTCAAATTCTTTCTTGTACTTATCCAAATACATTTCTTCGTTGTTTTTTGCACAGTCGTGAAGAAGTGCCGCTAATTCTATTTTTGCAGAGTCTTGATTGTAGAGCTTTGCTAATTCAATAGCTTTGTCCCTCACTCTCAAAACGTGTTCGTATCTTGTTTTTTTGAGCATTTTACTCAAATTATTTTCTATTTCTTTAACATTCATATAATTTGTTTCTCACAATATATTCAAAAACTTGATTTGGCACGAAATACCTAAAATCTTGATTTGTTTGAACTTTCTCTCTGATTTTTGTAGAAGAAATATCTATAAAACTTGCGGGAATTTTCTCCACAAAATATCCCTTTAATTTTAAATCATCGATTTTTACATCTAGTTTGGACATCTCTTCTTGTCTTCTAATACAAGCCAAAATCTTAGTGTTTTCCAAAAAATCTTCTGCATTCTCCCAAGTTTCCACACTCATCAGCGAATCTTCGCCCATTATGAAATAAAAATCATAGTCGTAATTTTCTCTCAAATATTTCATAGTTTCCCATGAATATGTCACGCCATTTTTGTTGATTTCATAATCACATACATTAAACTTCTTGTTATCCTGTGTGGCAATCTTCACCATTTCAAATCTTTTTTGTTTGTCTGTGACATTTTTATCTTGCTTAAAATTCGGATTACCAGTAGGCATAAACCACACTTCATCCAAATTTTTGTAATTAATAGCTTCCATAGCTAATATCAAATGTCCTATATGAATGGGATCAAAAGTCCCACCCATTATCCCGACTTTAATCATCTAAATCTATTACCTTGTTTTCAGATTCTCTGTAAACTGTTAGAATATTTCCCATATATCTGATAAATTCACAGTCAAGTTTTGTCAATATTTCATCTATCAACATATCTCTATCGTCCAAATTATTGTTGAGAATTTTAATCTTCATGACTTCTCTCTTGTTCAAAGTATCATCGATTTGTTTCAAAGTATTTTCTGAAATTCCACCTTTGCCGATATTTACAAGTGGTTTGTAACCATGAGAAATCTTTTTTAATTTTGCTCTTTGTTTTGGTGTTATCATTTTATCTCCTATTCATAAAAATCAAATTCCACATCACCGATAATTACATTATCTCCATCTTGAATTCCAAGATCTTTTAATTGTTCTATAATTCCCTTGTCTTCCAAAACTTTTTGCAAGTGATTTACTGATTCGTACACTTCAAAGTTTGTTCTGTAAATTAAGTTTTCAATCAACGGGCCTTCGACAATGTAGTTTTCGTTTTCTCTTCTAACTTTGAAATCAGGTTCTTTTTCCTCTTCAAAGTAAACGTATTGTTCGTCCAATGTAGAATAATCATCTTCTATGCTATCCAAAGTATCTGCAATCAAATACATAAGTTTGTCCACATTTTCAGTTGTAGCAGCACTTATTTCTACGATTTCATCAACTTTGTCAGAATATTTTTCTCTGAATTCTTTTATATTATCTTCTGCCCCTAGGTCAGTTTTATTCAAAACCACAAGCATTTTTTTATCATTCAATTTGATATTGTATGAAGCCAATTCGCTATTGATAAGTTCAAAATCTTCGATTGGATTTCTACCTTCACTTCCAGAAATATCCAACACGTGAACTAAAATTTTGGTTCTTTCAATGTGTTTTAAGAAATCATGACCAAGTCCCAATCCTTCACTTGCTCCTTCAATTAATCCAGGAATATCTGCAAGTACAAAACTTTTCTCTCCAACTTTGCACACTCCAAGATTTGGCTCAAGTGTTGTGAAATGATAATTCGCAATTTTAGGTCTTGCGTTTGACATTATAGACAACAGTGTAGATTTTCCAACATTAGGAAGACCAATCAATCCAACATCTGCTAAGAGTTTTAATTCTAACTTAATTGTTTTTTCTTCACCTTTTGTTCCAGGCTCTGCAAATCTTGGCGCTTGTCTTATAGATGATTTAAAATGAACATTTCCCTTTCCGCCTTTGCCGCCTTTGCAAATTACAAATTCTTCCTTGTCGTGTTTTACATCGTAGATAACCGTATCTGTATCGTAATCTTTTATCAAAGTTCCAACTGGAACTTTAAGAATTAAATCTTCACCTTTTTTCCCAAATTGTTTTTTGTTTCTGCCGTCGCCACCATTTTCAGCTTTATAAATGGATTTGTAACTGTAATCCATCAAAGTTTTAATGTCTTTGTCACCGACAATTATAATACTACCGCCATCTCCGCCGTCGCCACCTGCAGGGCCTCCTGATGGTTCGTATTTTTCTCTTCTAAATGCAACAGAACCGTCTCCACCTTTTCCAGCTTTTAGTTCTATCTTCGCTACATCTATAAACATTTTTCACCTCTTTACTAATGCTCACTATACTTGTAAGTTTACATTATTTCCCACTAAAAAAGCAACACCTTACGATTATAAAAAGGAAATCCAATTTATAATCATAACAAAGGTGTTGCTAAAAAATTAAGCTTCTTTTGGATATACAGAAACTTGCTTTCTGTTTTTACCAATTCTTTCGAACTTAACTACTCCGTCAATTTTAGTGAAAAGTGTATCGTCTCCACCCTTTCCAACGTTGTTGCCTGGATGTATTTTTGTTCCTCTTTGTCTAACTAATATGTTACCAGCTAGAACGTATTGGCCGTCACCTTTTTTAGTTCCTAATCTTTTGGATTCGGAATCACGACCGTTCTTAGTAGAACTTACTCCCTTTTTACTAGAGAATAATTGTAAATCTAATTTTATCATCATTACACCTCCCGATAGTTAATTTTCAAGTGTTTTATATTTTCGTTTCGTATTGATTCCAGAGCGAATACCAATGATTTCATCAAAATATCCACCTGAATCATTTCAGTCTCATTTAGTAAGTCATAGTTTATTTCGAAGAAAGCATCTCCGCTTTCAAAATGAAATTTCAACTTATCAGAGTCAAGCTTAAGTATTTCAGTAAATGTGTTAACAGTATTAATCAGATAAACACTGATAGCGCTACAGACCACATCATTTCCATAGGATCCATGATCAGCATGACCAGTTGATTTGACTTTTACAAATTTTTCGTCTTTTCTAAAAATATCGACAGTTACCATTAAGCATCAATTTTTTCGATTTTAACTAATGTATATGGTTGTCTGTGACCTTTTTTCTTTCTGTAGTTTTTCTTAGCTTTGAACTTGAAAATAACAATTTTCTTGTCTTTCTTTTGATCCAAAACTTCAGCTGAAACCTTAGCTCCTTCTACTACAGGGCTTCCAACTTTAACATCGTCTCCAGCTACCATTAATACTTGATCAAATTCGATTTTATCGCCTGCTTCAGCTTCGATTTTTTCAACTTTAATGACATCTCCTTCAGAAACTTTGTATTGTTTTCCACCAGTTTTAATAATTGCGAACATTTAGTGCACCTCCTCATTTTTAAGACTCGCCAAATCTAGGTACTTTTGAAGTTTGAAAACCCGATTCGAGCGGTTACACACCAAATAATTGTACAGTAATTTCATTTATTTGTCAAGTTTTACTGTGAATTCTAATAGATTTAAATTGCTAAATCCATGAAAATTTATATTCGGTTCACAAAATTCATTTTCAATAAAATCTGATAACTTTTTGTTGTCACCTTCTCTGACACAATCCACAATAACCATTCCCACCATTTTCTTCAAATAAATCATCTGATGGAATTTCTTCAAAGCTTTTGTGTTTAGTTCGTGAAAATAATCCTCACTCATTATCATTTGAGAAGAATTCACATCCACAACCCACATCGCCTCAGTTTTCTGGATGACAATTTCTGCGTTATTGTCCAGTTTTATTATTTCTGAATTTTTATCTATTATATCACGACTTATCAAATTATCATAGGTATAATCGTAATTTTCATCAAATTTTACATTTAAAATCCCCTTGTACTGTCTGTAAACTATTCTGTCATTAGTTATCAAATAATCCACATCTTCTTCTTGAATTATTTTATCCACTGGATTTTTCTTGTACAAAAGTTTTGGAATCGGAAGGAATTTCTTCTCTGTTTCAATGTAACGTAATTTATTTACAATAAAATTCATTTCTTTTTCTTGTTGTGACTTTTCTTGTTTGAAGAAATCTTCTCCTACAATTCCTGTGAATGTGTATTTTTGCTTGAATTTATCGATATCTTTGTATTTTTGTTTTCCTTCAAATGTTAATTTGTCGCCGTTTGTGTATTTCAAATTTTCTGTTTTAATCGTAATTTTCGTTGTGAATTTGGGGTATTTGTCACCAATTGATTCTTTCGTCATCTGAACTATTATTTCATCAGATGGTTTCAAGTTTTTGGTGAACTTTGTATTATTCAGAAATCCTGTTTTCTTTTTGTCGTATTCTATAAAAAACGCGTCGAGTTTTTTATCGTATTTTGTGATTTTGGCTACGTAGATGTTACCAAGTTCACTGTCGTAATCTCCCAATAATTTAAGCTCATCATCATAATATCCCCAAGTGTTTTTGTCTATGAATAGATATTTCATCTTTTGAAAATCCTATCGAAAAATCCGATTTTCGCTTCTTTGTCTTGTTTGTAATTTTGGATAATTTCAGTTAGTTTTTCATCGACATTTTCAGAATAGGAATTAATTTTCTTCTCGTATTCTTTTGTGAACTCTAATTTTCCAATGTATTTGTAATCAGATTTCCTTTTGGATGATGAATCCGTAATTTGAAATAATTTTTTTGCGTGAGATTTTTCTTCATTTCCCCACATTATTTCTTCATCAAATTCTATTCCAATATCTTCAGTGAATATTACAATGTCAAACTCACTTAATTTATCCAATAAATTTTGGTAATCATCAATTGTAGCAGAATATTTGTCGGGTTTTATGGTTGAAGGTATAACATATCTATCTTCTGTGATTTTGACCATGGATTTCTTGTAATCAACCACATTACTCAACACATCCAATGTGTCATAAACGCAGTAATCCTCCACTCCTAAAGCGTATTCTATTTCTCTTGATTTTTCTGAATTTACTATTAAAATTTTTCCGTCTAATAAATTACAAAGGCTTTGTATCAACAAAGCCTTTTTTTGTAATTGTGAATTAACGAGTACTGTTTTCATACATATCATTCTCACTCTCAGTATTTTCTTGTTTTTCGTCTTTTTCTTTTTTTAATTTCAACGCTTCTGCCATTATATCTCTTGTCATTGGCCCATTATTCGTGCTCGTTCCACCTTGCATAATAACTGTTACCACTGCAACTTTAGGATTTTCAACTGGAGCAAATCCAATCATCCATGCATGGTTGTCATAAGTCTCTCCAGTTACTGGATTAACCCCAACTTGTGCTGTTCCTGTCTTCACTCCAGCAGAAACTGGGAAGTTTTTAAAAGTATTTTTTTCGTAGCCTTCAGTCGTAGCCAAGTGAAGTCCTTTTCTGATATATTCCAAATTTTCGTAATTTTTTAATTTGATTTTTTCGCTTTTCTTTTCGTTTTTAAATAGCGATGTGGAATTGTCATTGGATTTAACTTCATTTACAAGCGATAATTTGTTCAAGTATCCATTATTTGCAAATGCAGACATATATCTTGCCATTTGAAGTGGCGTGTATGCATTTTGTCCTTGACCGATAACTACGTTCAACATATCACCGATATTCCACTTGGATTGGCTCAAATAATCGAATTTGATTTTATCGGCGAACGAATTTCTCTCTCCGTCCAATTTCTTTTCTGCATCAAATCCCAAACTATCCAATGTATTTATAATATTGTTTCTCGTTTGAAGATTTTTATCATCTGCAAGTAACATTATTTTGTCGATTTTGGATTTCATTTCCTTTGCAGTAAATACTTCTCCTTCTTTAACGTATTTATCAGCGTTTTTTTCCAAAAACCTTCTGAATATTGCTTTAAAGTTATTTTCTTTTATTTGTGGGTCTGGAACTGTTCCAGAATTTTCTGCTGGAATATTGATATCTATTCCAGTTTTACTACCTAGGCCAAGTTTTCTTGCAGTAGACACTAATTCGTCAACACTTAATTGGTATCCCAAATCTCTGGAACGTCTTTGATCCTTTCCAAGTGCTAGAGAATAATAATAGTAGTTACAACTGTCCCTTAGTGCTTTCATCACATTGTCGCTACCGTGAGTTCCTTTGTGTTCATTCCATATCCAACAACCGAATATAGAACCGCCGACATCTACGTATCCTCCGCATTTTATTTCATGATAAGGATCAAATCCACCCTCTAATGCTGCAAGAGAAGTATTAAGTTTGAAAATAGAACCTGGTTGCATCGCAGCTTGCATTGGAATGTTATACAAAGGTCTTGGGGATATTGGATCTTTTGGATCTTCTGCTTGTAAACTTTCCCAATCAGTTTGTGAAATCCCAGTTGAAAACAAATTTGGATTATAAGATGGGAATGAAGCCATTGCAAGTATTTCTCCAGTTTCAACATCTACTGCAACTGCTGCACCACTTTTTGCATTTTTATATCCAGCTAAAGTTTTGTCGCCCCATTCGGATACATAAGTTCCTCCAGAGCTTACGGCTTTTATAGATTTTTTCAAAGATTCTTCGGCAACTCTTTGAACATTAATGTCAATACTCAAATACACATTGTCGCCAGGAATTGCTTTTTTCTCAGACAAAGTTTCAGTTCTATTTCCTTTGCTGTCGACCATAACTCTCAAAGATCCGTCTTGTCCTTTTAATGCATCTTCCTTACTTTCTTCAATTCCAGTTTTACCAATCAAAGCATCCTTGCTGTAGCCTTTTTGTTTTACGTATTCTTCAATTTCTTTCTCAGTAGAAATCTTTCCGATATATCCCAACACGTGACTTAGTTCTTCACCATTAGGATAATATCTAACTGACCTTGTCGCTACCTCTATTCCTTGATTTTTGCCAAATCTTTCCTCGATGCTACTCACGGATTCTTCCGTTAAATTGTAGCTTAGAGCGATTGGCTCATAACCTTTTTGTCCTTTGTTTTTTAATTGATTGTAAATACTTACGATGTTGTAAGCATCGTATTTTGAATATTTTTCGCATTTATTTTTCTTCAAAATTTCTTCATACAAAAGCTTAACATCAGAATTTATTTCCTTGTCGTAACTCTTGTAGAAATCTTCCATATTTTTTTCGTAAATGTATTTCCAATCATTAACACTAATCGAAGGATTGATGTTGTTTTCAGTGTTTACCGATTGAGCAATAAGTTTTATATCATCGTCTGTGATGAACTTATACGCCAAATTATTTGAATTCAATAAATCTGCAACGTGTTTGTATGGATCTGTAGACTTTTTACTTTCTGTGACAAACTTAGCCTTAACTTTTGGATTTTGCTTGTCTTTTTCATCCAAGCTAAACTCTACATTTGTTTGTATTCCGTTTTTCTTGAGTAAGTTTAGGGCTTTTTCCAACACGACAATTTTCTTGTCATCTTCTACATCTACTTTTTTCAAAAGCTCAACTATAGTATTGTCTTTTACAATATTTACAAAATCGTCAGCAGCTTCTGTTTTAAAATCAATTTTGTTGGACAACTTCATCATTTCAACTTTCTTCTCCAAAAGTTTTTGGTTGTCTTTGAGTTCCATATCTTTCAGAACGATATTATCTTGAAGATTTTCCTTTTCCAATTCCTTGTAAACCATCGACCTAATGACGCTGTCGTTCAAAAGTTTTCTGATAATTGATTTGTCTTTTTGAATTATCGTAGCTATCGCAGAATTAACATCTGAAGTTTTCTTTAATCCGTGTTTTTTTAGTAATTTCACAGTTTCTTTGTCATTTGTATCGAACTTTGTATTATCTTTACGATCCAATTTCAAAGTCAAACCTTTTGAGCGCAGTGCATTCAAACAATAATCCAAGACTGTTTTCTTATAAATTCCTTGATTAGTTTCTTGTGTGTAAGTCTTGTCGATCAGATTTGCCATTATGTTTTTATCCATGACAATTGATGCCACTTTGTCAAGCGGTGATTTATCTTCTTTCAAATAATCGTCCGTATTTCTGTAAGTAAAAGCGTTTAGTGCGATTGGAAAATCTTCGGTGTTCATCGAACCATCTTTTTCCAAAATTCTCGATAAATTCAACAATGCGTCATTACTATTGTCAAGCTTCATTTGTTTGATTTGATCTTTGTACAAATTAGCAACATAAACATTTTTCGTCGTCGCTAACAATTCTCCATTTCTGTCGTAAATATTTCCCCTAGGAGCAGGGATTTTGACTTCACGAAGTCTATTATTCTTGGCAATATCCCTGTAGTAATTTCCTTTAATCAATGTCAAATGCATCAATTTCAAAGTAAGTACGGTCATCATTATCGCCAATATCACAATAATTATCGTAAATCTATCGTATTTTTCAAGTTTTTTTAAAAATTTATTGTCAAATTTCTTCATTTTGTACCTCAAATAAACTTAAATTTTGGAAATTTAAATATCTTTTTGAACAATTTGAACAAAACATAATACAATAGAACATTTAAAATCATTTCGATTAAAATCGGTCCTTTTAAATAAGCTTTATTGAATCCATTTCCTGTAATATAGAGTACAAAATAATGAACGAGAGTGTAATACAAAGTCACAAAAAACGTAAGTATCATCCCACTTCTTGGATCTTCTTTGTTAATTCCTGCTTCGCTATTTCCAATCAAAAAACCTGATGTAAAATAAATCAAAGCTCTTACTCCAATAACTGGACTGAATATCGCATCCTCAATTAGCCCAATTATCATACCGTTTAACGAGCCTGTATACGCACCAAATCCAATGGACAATAACACTACTATCGGTATGGAAATATTCGTGTACACGTTGAACACTGAAATTCTGGAAAGAAGTGTCGCTTGGATTATGATGTCCAACAAAACTATCAAAAATATTTTTAATTTGTTCATCTAATTCACTCCTTGTCCATCAACTATAAGAACGCGGTACATATTGTTGAAGTTGATTTGGGATTTGCATTTAATAATTTTGGTGAAATTATCCTTTGTCTTGATAACTTCTGTTACTTCTCCGATTTTGATATCTCTCGGATACACTCCTCCAAGTCCCGATGTTGTAATAATATCTCCAACTTTTACATCAGCATTAGAATCGTACATATATCCTTTTAAAATATCTTTTTCTTTTTCATTCAAAATCCCAACATCTTCGCTCTTTGCTAGTCTAAACCCTACGTTGTTTCCGCTATTCATAATAGTGTCCACTTTGCTATGGTTAAGTCCAACCTCCGTTACAACTCCAACTAAACCTTTTTCGATTCCATCATTTGAAGACACAGCCTCTATCACGATGTCACCTTTTTTAATTTTATCCATTGAGCCTTTATCTATACTAAATCTCGTAAAAATATTTCCAGGATCTTTTCCTGTTATGAAAGCTTTTGTTTTTATAGTCCTGTCCTTACTCAAAAGTTCGTATTCTTCTTGCAAATATCTCTTGTCACTTATAACTTTGTTCAAATTATCTACGTTTTTTCGTAGCTTTGCGTTTTCCACAGTTAATCTTTGATTATCTTCACGCATTTTTTTAGTTCCAAAAACATAATGAACTGATTCCTTGAATTTGGAGCCTATCACATAAAACACTTTGTTAACAGGGGTAATCACTGTTCCTATCGCGTTTTCTCCAATAGACATGTAAGTTTTATTATTGTTTGATATTGTAATAGTCAATATGAGAAACAAAGTCACCGCAAAGAAGAACACTCTTTTTCTAAGCTTATTATTATATCCAAACTTAGCCAATTATTTGTCTCCCTTCTTTAAGAATTTGCCAATACCAATTCCCGTGCAATCCATCGGACTATCCACTTTCAACACCTTGATTCCCAAAACATTTGTGATGTATTCATGAATGTAGTCGATAAGACTCACTCCACCTACAATGTAGATCCCTTCTGCAATAATGTCGTTTGCGATATCCGGCGGAGTTTTCTCCAAAACTTTTCTCAAAGCTTCGATGCACATATCTGCTATCGGCACAATCGCAGGTGTAATATCCTTCGCCCTAATCTCAACAGATTTTGGCATCGTGGATATCACATCAGTTCCCCCAACAATCATCGTGTTGTTTTCCCTGTCAGAATTCAATGTCGCAATCTTAAACTTAATCGCTTCTGCTGTTGAAATACCGATGTTAACTCCAAATTTTTTCTTCAAAATTTGTTTTATTTCTTGGTCAATATCTTCTCCACCACTTTTGATGCAGTAGCTTGTAACAATTCCACCCAAACTAATCACAGAAGCTTCGATTGTACCTGCGCCAATATTTAAAATAATGTGTCCCGTTGGTTCATCTACATCGACACCCAATCCTTTAAGAGAAGCTATGTTTTCTTCAACCAATTTTACACTTCTCGCTCCAGAATTTAGCGCCAAATCTTCCACGCTTCTTCTCTCAACATCCGTCAAAGATGCAGACACTGATACACACACTTCTGGTTGAAAAACCGAAAAATTTGGTCTCGCTTTTTTAATAAAATACGAAAGCATGCTAACAGTCGATTCAAAATCAGCTATAACGCCGTTTTCAATCGGACTTATTGCTACGATATTGTCCGGGGTTTTCCCAATCATGCTTTTCGCTTCAGTTCCCACAGCGACAATATCGTAATTATTTATATCTATAGCTACAACGCTAGGTTCGTTGATTATTATTTTCCCATTTTCATCGGAAATAATGGAATTAGAAGTTCCCAAATCAATTCCCAAACCCTCTTGTTGAAATTTAAATAATTTCATTTAAAAATACATTCCTTTCCTCATACTCAGACTATCATTTGAGCTAACGATAATATGATCTAACACTTGTATTCCTACCAAATCCCCCACTCTATCCAATCTTTTTGTAACTTCAATATCCGCATTTGATGGAATAAGAGAACCTGAAGGATGATTATGTACTAAAATAATCGAATTCGCTCCCTTCTTAATAGCAGATTTAAAAACTTCTCTAGGATGAACGATAGATTGATTGATAGTGCCTTTGCTAATAAGCTCTTTGGAAATAATTCTATTTTTAGTATCGAGAAGTAGTGCATAGAAGTTTTCCACATCACAACTTCCAATCTCATTACAAAAAATCTCTGCAACGCTATCTGGATCATTAAGACTGAAACTATCCATTGCTTTTCTCAAAGCAAGTCTTCTTCCTATTTCAATTCCAGCTAAGATTGATGTAGCCTTTGCCATCCCAATTCCCTTTATCTTCATTAATTCCTCAACGCAAATATCCTTATAATCATTTTCATTAATATAATCAACGACTCTTTTGGAGAGAACTTCTACTCCCTCTTCTTTGATTCCAGTCTTCAATATAATTTGCATTAATTCTTCGTCACTCATTGAAGAAATACCATTGATTTTCATTTTTTCTCTAGGTCTTAGGGACTCATTCATTTCCTTAACTCTCATTGTTATCTCCTATTATTAAACAAATAATTTTTTTGCTTAGAAAGTGCATTTGTTAGGTAATTCGAAGTAAGTCCAACAAATACACCTGTAAATATACTCAAAAACACCAAAATTGGCAAATAAACCAAAATTCTAAGATTATTCAGCATAATTGCACACACCAATACTTGCGATAAGTTATGAGTAAAAGCTCCGAACAAGCTAACTCCAATCAAAGAAAAATATTTTCTCAAATATTTGTTTACCAAATACATCACAACAAGTGAGCTTACAGCTCCAGCCAATGAATAGAAAAAGCTTATAACAGCCCCTGTGATTAGCATTAGTAAAAATGATTTTAAGATTCCTATTACAAGAGAATCTCTAAATCCAAAAACAATTAAGCATGTCAATATTACAATGTTGCTGAGCCCAAGTTTTGCTCCAGGCATTACGATTGGAAGTGGAATCATTGACTCAATCAAGCTTACTACCAATGCAACTGCCGTTAAAATAGGAATATGTAATCTTTTCATCAATAATTCACCACATCAATATCATCTTTGTTTTGCTTGTTAGCCTTAATTTCTACAACTAATTTGTTCGGCAAACAAACAATAACATCCCCTGGTTTATCTATCTTTCCTTTTAGCATACACAACTTGTCCGGACAATCGGATTCAGTAATTGCAACACTGTATCCATTAATATGAACAATGTTGTGACCGTATTTATTATCGATTTTATAATCATAATGATCGATTGGAAGTGTAATTTGTTTGATTTCTTTTCCATTCACTTGAATTGAAACGTATTTGTCTTGTGAATTTACATTATTAATATTTAAAATCACAAACAATACAGCTGAAAAACACAACAAAAATCCAATCAAAATTTTATCGTATTTAGTCATTAAATTCTCCTTTAAACTACCTTATAGTTTATCATTTTATCGTGTATCTTTTCAAGATTAAACAAAAATGAAAATTCATTTGCAAATAAAAAAAGAACTTCGAAACTCAAATGCTTCAAAGTTCTTAAATCAAAATTTTTATGATTTTAAATCAAATTTTATTTTAATGAGTTTTTCCACCTGTAACTTTGATGTCTTCATCATTGTCTATTACAGCTTCAATTGCTTTTTCCAATGCTTTTGCAATTGTATCCAAGTTCATTGAAGCAGTGTGGGGTTTATCTAAAACTTGTTCTGGCAAAAATGGAATGTGAATAAATCCAGTTCTCATATTAGGATATTCAGTAGCTCTTACATGAGCCATTCCGTATGCAACATGGTTACAGATGAATGTTCCTGCAGTGTTTGATACAGATGCTGGAATGTTTGCAGATTTAATGTTTTCAACCATCGCTTTGATTGGAAGAGTCAACAAATATGCATCAGGACCATCTTCGGCGATTTTTTCGTCGATTGGTTGGTTTCCTTCGTTGTCTTTAATTCTACAATCATCAACATTGATTGCAACTCTCTCTACAGTGATGTCTTCACGTCCACCAGCTTGTCCAACTGATATTACAACATCTGGTTTAACTTCTTTTATCTTTTCTTTTAATTTATCTACACTTTTTCCAATAACTGTAGGAATTTCTATTTTGATTATTTCATTTCCTTTAATTGAATCAGGTAATAGCTTAACTGATTCAATTGCAGGGTTAATTTTTTCTCCGCCAAATGGATCAAATCCAGAAACTAAAATTTTCATAAATTTACCTCCTAAAATGCTAATATCATTAATAATACAACATGAACAACTACTAGAGCTAAAGCAACAGGAAGTTGTGCTTTAATAACTCCATTTTTATCTTTCATCTCTAAGATTGCAGCTGGAACTATGTTAAAGTTTGCCGCCATTGGTGTAATCAAAGTACCGCAGTATCCAGCAGTCATTCCAAGTGATGCTACAACAGCAGGATTTGCTCCTTTTGCCATCAATAATGGAACACCAATTCCTAGAGTAATAACAGTAAATGCAGCGAATGCATTACCCATTATCATCGTAAATACAACCATTCCAACAATATATGCAACAGCAGCTGCAAACACTCCTGCATCTCCTACAATTCCAGCAGCCAAGCTACCTATTAACTTGCCTACCCCTGCAGATGCAAATATAACTCCCAAACCACCTAATAATTGTGGTAGTAATGATGAAGATCCAACTTGCATCAACATTTTTGTAGTATCTTCTGCAGTTTCTTTTGCTTTTGGTTTTGCGATTATAATCGCAATAATCAAAGCCAATAATGATGAAATAGTAAGAACTTGTGCAGCTGACAATGAGAATATTCCATCAGTGTTTTTCAAAGGAATCTTAAAAGATTTCAATTGCGATAAAAGCATCGCACTAATTCCCATTACTAATGCTGGAATAAAAATCTTGCCTCCAACTTTTTCAGCATTTTTCATTCTTTCTTCTTCTGTTAGTTCTTTAAATTCTGCTGGTTTGATTTGATTTGCAATTGATAATACTCCCAAGAATAAAAGTATAACACCTACAATTATTCCACCAGATTCTACATTTCTTACCAAAAATCCTCCACCAGCAAACAATACTCCAAGTAATATCCAGAAAAGCATTGTACCTATTTTTGCTTCTTTGTTGAATCTTGCACGGATACCAGTCATTATGCAGATAATTCCACATAAGATGTATGCTATCTCATCAAGAACAACCTGATTATCTACAAAAAAATCAAACATTTTTTATATCCTTTCTAAGTTTCATTTCAAAAACAGCACATTGTATAAGTGCAATAATCAACATGCTAACACCTGCAAATATAGACCATTTTGCTATTTCTGCAGTTTCCAATGGAAATCCCGCATCTTTTAATGTAGTTTGCATCAAAAGTACACCAGATGCCAATGGAAATATATTTTGTCCGTAGAAGTTACCGTAGTTTTCAACAGCAGCAGCTAAACCCTTTAACTCGTCAAGTCTTACTTCTGTCAAATCAACTTTCTTTCTTGCAGCACCTTCAGCCATTGGTAAAATCAATGGACGTATAAATTGAACGTGTCCACCAAGTCTTAAAGAAAACGCAGCTGCAATCCATCTAATGAACAAGTATATCCACAAAACAGAACCTGCACTAGCCATTTTGAATTTGGAAATAAAATCTCTAGCCTTTTCCTTAAGTCCGTATCGTTCCATAATTGCGATAACAGGAAATGAAATCAAGAACAAACTCATAAGCCTATTATTGACAAATCCTTCTCCCATAATTTTCAAAGTGCCTGTTAATCCAAGACCTCCCGCAAGACCTGTAACAAGACCTGCCAAGAGAACTATTCCCAAAACATCTAGTTTTAGTGCGAATCCAACGACAATAATTAATATTCCTATGAAAACTAAATATTCTCCCATATTGCTCTCCTTAATTTTTATTAGCCAAACAAAATTTGACTTCTTAAAATTATACCCGATACTTTTTCTTTTTAAACTTTTAATTACATTATGTTTTCAATTTTGATGTTTTGATGTCTTTGTTTGTTAAATTTTTGATAATTAAACGTAAAAAAACAGACCGTAAAAAACGGTCTGTAAAATATTAAGCTTCTTTAGCAGGAGCTTCTTGAGCTTTTGCTTTAGCTTGTTCTTCTTTTATTTTAAGTCCTGGATAAATAGCTTTTGTAGGACATTTATCTACTGCTTTTTGAACTTGTTCTGGATCTAATCCTTCTGCATTGTTGAAGTGCGCTAAGTTATCTTCAACGCTGAATCCATCTGGACACATTTTAGCACAAATTCCACAAGCTATACATCCAACTTTACAGTATTGTCTTACATCTTTACCTTTATCGTGACTGTTACATCTTACATAAACGTCTTGATCGTAGTCAACAAGTTCAATAATATTTCTTGGACAGATTTCAATACATTTTTTACAAGATGTACATTTTTCTTTATCTACTAATGCAATGCCATTTACAATGTGAATCGCATCGAACTCACACACATCTACACAGCTTCCGCAACCCAAACATCCGTCTGGACAAGTTTTGCTTCCACCTTGAAGATTATGGTTAACTCTACAATCCATAATACCTTTGTATTTGAATTTTTCAGTAGCGTATTCTGGAGTTCCTTGGCACATTACACATGCAACTTGCTTTGCAGAATCCACTGCATCAGCTCCCATGAATGCTGCTAATTTGTCGGCAGTTTCTTTTCCACCAACTGGACAAGCATTACAAGGTGCTCCTTTGTTTACGATGGCATCTGCAAGTCCATCGCAACCTGGAAATCCACAAGCACCACAGTTTGCGCCAGGTAACATTTCTCTTACTTTAAGTACTCTTCTATCAACTTGAACTTCGAACTTTTTAGATGCAAAACCCAAAAGCAATGCAAATAAAATTCCTAGTGCTCCTAAGATTATAAATGGAGTTAAAATTGTCATTTATTACCTCCTATACCAATCCGCCAAATCCGAAGAATGTCATCGCCATTAATCCAATAGTAATAAATGCGATTGGTACACCTTTAAAACTTTCAGGAATATTTTTGTTCAATGCGATTCTTTCTCTGATTGCAGCTAATAAAGTTATCGCTAAAATGAAACCTAGTGAAGCACCGATAGCACTTGCTAATGTTTCAATTAAGTTGTATTTTTCTTTTACGTTTGCTAATGCAACACCCAATACTATACAGTTTGTAGTTATAAGAGGCAAAAACACACCAAGTGCGGAGTACAAGTTTGGACTCATTTTCTTTAATGCCATTTCTACGAATTGTACCAATGTCGCAATAACCAATATGAACACTATCGTTTGTAAGTATTCAATGTGAAATCTTTCTAGTATTTGAATTTGTAGAACGTAAGTAACGACAGATGCTATTGTGATTACAAAGAATACTGCCATACCCATACCAATAGCTGTTTCTGTTTTTGAAGATACACCTATCAATGGGCAAAGTCCTAAAAATTGACCAAATACGTAGTTGTTTACTAATAAGTAAAGAACTATTATTTTAAATATATTTGCTAACATTAGTCTTCACCTCTCATATTGTTCTTCTTTCTTTCTTGTCTTGATAAGAAAGAATTGTAAGTAGCTAACAATATTCCAAGTACTATGAATGCTCCTGGAGCTGCTGACATAATACCAATTGGAGGAATATCTCCTATTACAAGTTTTCCTAAGATTTTTCCTGAACCTAATAACTCTCTGATGAATGCAACCAAAATGATTACAATACCATATCCCAATCCATTTGAGATACCATCTAACAATGATAAGAATACACCATTTTTAGATGCAAAAGATTCGGCTCTCGCTAAGATTATACAGTTTACAACGATTAGAGGAACGAATGCTCCTAACGAACTGTATAATGCTGGAACAAATGCTTGAAGCATCATTGAAACTAATGTTACGAATGTTGCGATTACAACGATATATGCCGGAATTCTAACTTTATCCGGAATAAAATTTCTAAGTAATGATATTACTATGTTTGAACAAATCAAAACGAATGTGAACGCCGCAGTCATACCAATTGCGTTTTCTACTGATGTTGATACACCAAGTACAGAACACAAACCTACCAATTGGATTAAAACTGGGTTGTTCTTAAGAATGCTGCTTTTGAAAACTTTAGCCGCTTTACCTTTTTCCATAATTTCCCTCCTATTTTAATCCTGCATTGGCCTTTTGAGCTACATTCAATGCGTTTTTGGCTGCTGTAGTGGAATAAGTCGCACCACTTAGAGCTTGAATTTCGTTGTCAGCTTGTGGTTTTTTAACAGCTGCTAATTCTTTTTCCATAGATTTTCCAATAACTGAATCTACAAATTCAGGATCTCCAATTCTACTTCCAATTCCTGGAGTTTCTTGTGATTCAAGAATTGAATATCCAACGATTTTGTTCTCATTGTCTACACCAACTACGAAAACAACATTACCTGAATATCCACCAGCTCCAATTGCTTTATATACATGACCTACAGGTTTGCCACCTTTGATAGCTTCTTGTACGTCATCTAAATTTTCGTCTTTTGCTTTTAAATCTTTAATTTTTGCTTCATCAAGTGGTTTAAAAGATTCCGCTTCAGGAAAAGCTACTTTTAAAGATTTTTGATAATTTTCTAGTCTCTTAGCTTCTATTATTGGTTCAGTAACTTGGTTTGCAAATGCAAGTACTACCGCACTAATTGCTGTGATTATAAACAATCTAATAGCTAAATTTATTGAACTTCTCATATTCCTTGTTTACCTCCTCTACCAATTGGTGTTGGAACTGTATATTGATCGATAAATGGTACAGCACAGTTCATGAAGATTATCGCATATGATACACCTTCTGGAAGGTTACCAAATTGTCTTATGATAGCTGTAAAGAAACCACAACCAATTGCAAATATAATTTGTCCTTTTGGAGTAACTGGACTAGTTGAATAATCTGTAGCCATGTAGAATGCACCCAAGATTAAACCACCAATAAATATGTTCATGCATGCATCTTGAATTCCTACGCCGCAAATAAGTAATGTTACAAATGTTGTTGCGATGTAAACTAATGGAATTCTAAGATTAATTACTCTTCTGTATAATAGATAAGCCACACCGATAAGTAATGCCAACGCACTAACTTCACCGATTGTACCACCCAAGTTTCCTAAAAATGCATCCATAAAGCTAACTGGTTGACCACCTGATAAAACAGTCGCATAAGTTTCTGCATCCACTGCTTTTTGTGTTAATGGAGCAGTGTAGTTACTCATTGCTTGTGCCCAACTTGCCATTATGAAAGCACGTCCTGCTAATGCAGGGTTCATAAAGTTTGATCCAATTCCTCCGAATAATTGTTTTACAATTATAATAGAAAATACCGATCCTATAATAATCATTGGAATTGGTAGTGTAACTGGCACGTTAAATGCCAATAATATACCTGTAACAACAGCTGATAAATCGCTAATTGTAGAAGGTTGTTTCATTATTTTTTGATAACAATATTCTGATAAAACGCAAGCTGCAACTGCTGCCAATACCAAAACTAAACTTCTCATTCCGAATTCGTAAACACTCACTATCAAAGCAGGAACTAAAGCAATGATAACATCAAGCATAATTCTTTGAATAGATACTGCACTTCTTTGATGAGGAGCAGCTTCTACGATTAAATGAGATAAGTCGTATTCTTTTTGTACAATTTCTTTATTTTCCATAGACTATCCCCTTTTCCTTTGTTGTGCTTTTAATTGAGTCTTTGCGTGTACAATTGCTTCAACTAATGGTCTGTTTGATGGACAAACATAGCTGCAAGTACCACATTCTATACAATCATTCAAATGCATTTTTTCTGCTCCTTCAAAATCACCGTTCAATGATTTTAATTGTAAGAACAATGGCAATAAGCCGATAGGACATACATCCACGCACTTAGCACATTTAATACAAGGTTCTGGAGAAGCAAGAGTTGCATCTTTTTCATTCATAAAAATAATTCCGCCTGTTGTTTTAACAGTTGGAGCATCCAAGTTGTATTGACAAGCACCCATCATAGGTCCACCAACAACAATTTTATATGGAGTTTCTTTGAATCCGTCGCAATAATCCACTAAATCTTTGAATTTAGTACCGATTGGAACGTAAATATTCTTAGGTTCTTTGATAGCTGAACCTGTCATTGTAACTATTCTGTGAGTCAAAGGAATACTGTGAACTACAGCATCGTAAATCGCCATAGCACTTGAAATGTTCAAACCTTGAACTCCTCTTTCGTTTGACCTTTGAGCTTTAGAAATTTTCTTACCAGTAATTGCATTGATAAGTCTTCTTTCGTCCCCTTGTGGGTATTTAGTTTTAACAGCACAAATCGAAATATTTGTTTCATCTTTTGCAGCATTTTTCAAAATTCCGATTGCCTTTTGTTTGTTATCCTCAACCCCTATGTATCCTTTGTCACAATCCATCAATTTCATGATAATTTTCAATCCACCGATTGCTTTTTGAGGATATAATTCCATATTAAGTTGGTCACTAGTTAAATAAGGTTCACATTCTGCCCCATTTAAGATTACTTCTTCGATTTTTACATCTGGTTTTTTCTTCATCTTAATGTGAGTAGGGAATCCTGCTCCACCCAAACCTACTATACCAGCTTCTTTTATTCTTTCTAGGATAACTTCTTTTGATAATTGTGTGAAATCATCATTTGTTTCAGTGTATCCTAATTCGTTTAAACCGTCTGATTCGATTACTACAACTTCACCTTTTTGACCATTTGACAATACCATCTGCTCAATTTTCATAACCTTTCCACTAACTGAACTGTGAACAGGTGCTGAAATAGTCGCTTTAGATTCACCAATTTTTTGGCCCACTTTTACCTCATCTCCTACTTTTACTGTAGGTGTACAAGGCGCACCAATATGTTGATGCAATGGAATATAAACCATTTTAGGTTCAAAATTTGTATCTAAAGGACAATTTTGAGTATAGGATTTATGATCATCCATGTGAAATCCGCCTTTAAAAGTCAGATTTTCTAAACTCATTTTTTCACCCCTTTAATAAAATAAAAAATGGTGCAGAGAAAGAGACTTGAACTCTTACGGGATTATTCCCACTGCCCCCTCAAGACAGCGTGTCTACCATTCCACCACCCCTGCGTGATAAAGACCTTTGTACAAAGGTCTTTTAATATTTGTTAATAATATTTTTGATTAATTTAATGTAGTTTTTCGCCCAAACTTTGAAATTTTTGTGCATATTTTCTTCTAGCTTAGTATCTTCGTAGAAGATCTTGTAAATATTGTATTGGTTTTCAACCTTTACAACGTAATATTTCGTCTCAGAAGAAGGAATATCGTCTAAAGTTTGACCATCTTTTGAAAAAGATTCGTTCGACAACCATTCTTTTACATTTCCAATTCCGCCGTTATAAGCTGCAATCGCCAAATCGTGATTTTTGAAATGGTGCAATAAATAGGACAAATAAGCCGTACCCATTTCAATATTCTTATCAGGTTTTTTCAAATCTTCCACTGTAAAGTGAGTGTTTCTCATATTGTTAATACTTTCAGCAGTATCTGGCATCAATTGCATAAGCCCCAAAGCTCCAGCTTTTGATTTTACACTTGGATCAAAGTTAGATTCAACTTTAATCACACTCATAACCAAAAGAGGATCCACGTTGTATTCTTTTGCGTATGTATTAACCAAATCGACATATTTCACTGGTCTTGTCATTGTTGAATAAGCGCTCACGCCAAATCCAACTAAAAACACAATCACAATAATAGAAATAATCGTGATTAAAAATCTTTTAATAAATTTCATAATTTTTTCCTATCTATTAGTTTGTCAACTTTTTGTAGCAGATCAGTTTCAGTCGTGTTGTTTACAATAACTTCGTCAAATTCACTAATTTTTTTCTCATAATCTAGTTGAGAATTAATTCTTGTAACTGCTGTATCGTAATCAAAGTTGTTTCTATCCATTATTCTTTGAATTCTGATATTTCTATCAGCTACAACTACCCAATCTTCGTCGACGTCGATATATTTGTCAATCAAATTTTTGCTTTCCAAACACATAGAAATTTCCAGAAAAATCAAATCAGATTTTTCCTTCTTAATTCTTTTTACTACTCTTAATATTATATCAGTATGTGTCAATTCTTCAAGTTTTTTTAGTAATGTTTTTGAATTAAATACAATGTTGGAAAGTTTCTTCCTATCGATGTTAGAATTTTCGTCTAAAATTTGTTCGCCAAACTCATCTATAAGCTTGTAATAAAGATCTGTTCCTTGTTCATAGATTTGGTGAGTAATCTCATCCAAATCTATTACAACAAAGCCTTTTTCTCTGATTCTTTTGCACACCGTACTTTTCCCACTGGCAATATTGCCACAAACTACAATGATTTTTTTATTTTGCATCATACCAATTATCTGCACTGTTAACATCAATCTTCATATCGACTTTCAAATCAACAGCATGTGTCATAACATCTTTCATAATTTCTAGAACTTTTTCTCTTTCATCTTGTGGACAATCAACAATAAGCTCATCGTGAACTTGCAAGATTAACTTGGCTTTTAGATTTTCTTCATTCAATCTATCGTAGAATTTCACCATCGCAACTTTAATTATATCCGCTGCAGATCCTTGAATTGGCGTGTTAAGTGCTACACGTTCTCCAAAGCTTCTGACATTGTAGTTTTTGGATTTTAATTCAGGAATGTATCTTCTTCTCTTCATTATAGTTTCAACGTAGCCTTTTTCCTTACCAATTGCAACTATATCTTCCATGTATTGTTTAATGCCTTTGTACGTGTTCAAATAATTTTCGATATATTCCTTGGCTTCTTTTCTAGTTATGTGCAAATCTTTACTCAAAGAATAATCTCCAATTCCGTAAACAATACCGAAGTTTACAGCCTTTGCGTTGGATCTTTGAAGTGATGTTACCTTGTCAAAATCAACCTTGAACACTTCGCTGGCAGTTTTTCTGTGAATGTCTGCTCCGTTTTTGAATGCATCAAGCATCACTTCGTCATTTGCCAAATCAGCCAATACCCTTAGCTCTATTTGAGAGTAATCCGCATCCAACAGTACACTTTCTTTGCTTGGAACAAATGCTTTTCTGATAAGTCTTCCTTCTTCAGTTCTGATAGGAATATTTTGCAAATTAGGATTAGTAGAACTAATTCTTCCAGTTTGCGCGATAGTTTGTTGGAAAGTCGTGTGGATTTTGCCGTCTTCTTTGATTAAATCAACCATTCCATCGATATATGTTGTTTTGAGTTTCGCAATAGTTCTGTATCTTAAAATGTAGTCGATGATTTCGTGTCTACCACTTAAAGCCTCCAAAACTTCTTGGTCTGTCGATGGACCAGTTTTGTTCTTTTTTATTATAGGAAGCTCCAAATCTTCAAATAACACTTCTGCTAATTGCTTTGATGAGTTGATGTTGATTTTCTTACCGATAAGTTCCTCAACACTGTCTTCGATTGATTTTATCTCATCTTCGAAAAGTTCTCCCATCTCAACCAAAGTTTCTTTTTCTACACAAACTCCCGTAAATTCCATATCGCACAAGACTTTTATCAAAGGAATTTCAACATCTCTGTAAAGATGCATCATATCCTCTTCTTCTATTTCAGAAATCTTTTCGTACAATTTATTTGTGAACATCATGTATTTTACTACGTAATTATCGATTTCTTTGTCATCTGATTCCAAAATAGTCTTCTTGGATCTGCCTTTACCTGTAATATCTTCAAGCGGCTTGAAATCATAACCTATGACTTTAGGATCAGACCTTTCCATGCTATAACTTGTCTTCGAAGGATCGAGCAAGTATTCTATGATGACAACATCGTCGTAATTGTACGAAATATCGATGCCATAACGCATCAAATGATAAATACATGGCTTGATATCAAATGAAAGCTTGTTGATATCTTTTGATTCAAATTCTTCCTTGAATGATTTTACAATGTCTACGTTTCTTGTGATATACACCTTATCAGTGTAAATTGCAAAAATCACAGGCTCATTGTCTACGTAATAATCATCATTGAACAATGCAAAAGTAAACTTTTTATTTTCTTTAATATAAGCTTTAATCTCATCTACATTTTCATCTAAGTCTTCGTATTCAAACTTTTCATTGGATTCTTCGTTTGGAAGTTTTTTGATAAAACTATTGAATTCTAGTTTTGTAAGAACTTCAATCAAATAATCATTGTCAGCTTCTTTTATAGAACAATCATCAATTACAAATCCCATTAAATCTTTTGGAACATCTGTGTTTATCGTTCCAAGTTCTCTACTCAAATAAGCGATTTTTTCTCCATCAATTACTTTTTGCTTAGTTTTCTTGCCTGAGATTTCATCTACATGTTCGTACAATCCTTCAATACTTCCGTATTTTTGAATGTATTTAAGAGCAGTCTTCTCTCCAACTCCATCAATTCCAGGAATATTGTCTGATTTATCTCCCATCAAACCTTTCAAATCAATCATTTGCTTAGGAGTAATTCCGTATTCTTCTTTTAGTGTATCCACATCGTAGATTTTTGTTTCAGTAATTCCTCTTTTTGTAAGAACAACTTTTGTATTTTCGTCGATAAGTTGTAGATAATCCTTGTCACCAGTCAATAAATACACATCGTAGTTTTTTAATGAAGCTTGTTTTGCCAAAGTTCCAGCGATGTCGTCTGCTTCATATCCTTTTAAATCAATGTATGAAACTCCCATCGCTTTCAACAATTCTTTTAGCATGTCGAATTGTACGATAAGTTCTTCTGGAGTTTCTTGACGATTGCCCTTGTATTCAGAATATTTTTCGTGTCTAAAAGTAGGCTCTTTTCTATCAAAACATACAACCACAAGCTCTGGATTGAGTTTATCCATCACAGAATAATACATATTCATAAAACCAAACACACCATTAGTATGCACTCCGTCTTTTGTAGTCAAATCTCTGATAGCGTAAAAGCCTCTGAATAAAAGCGATGAACCGTCAATAATTAAAGCTTTTTTTGACATTTTATAATCCCTTGTTTTCTTTTTCAAAAGCCATTATCTTGTCAACTCTTCTTTGGTGACGACCAGCTTCGAATTCATTTTCCAAGAAAGTTTTGATGATAAGTTTGGCAACCTCATCTCCAATTACACGCGCTCCGATGCAAAGCACATTTGCGTTGTTGTGATTTCTGCTCATTTTAGCACTGTATACATCAGACACACAAGCTGCTCTTATTCCTTCGAATTTGTTCGCTGCTAAGCTCATTCCAATTCCTGTTCCACAAATCAAAATCCCTAAATCAGAATTTCCTTGTTGGATTTCTTCGCAAACTTTCTTTGCATAATCTGGATAGTCTACTGAATCAGCTGAATTTGTTCCCAAATCCACAACTTCATTTCCCAAACTTTTTATATATTCAACCATTGAATCTTTTAATTCAAATCCACCGTGATCGGCTGCTATTGCTATTTTCATAAAAACCTCCAAATATTTTATTAATTACATTTTATAATATGTTTATGTATTTATCAATTATTTGAAGAATTACACATTTTATGATAAAATATAGTTACAAAAATATGGGGATGTCTTGGTTTCGACAGGGATATTGAAGTTTGAATAGCGAGTCGTTTTCGTCTATAAACGTAAAAAAAGGACAACTAAATATAAACGCTGAAGATAATAACTTCGCATTAGCTGCCTAATAACGGCGGCCGATTCAAAAACTAGAAAATCGTCCTGCGTTTTCTTTTTGAATCTCAACTAATTAGCAGGAACATCTCGTATATTTTCCTTTGGTATATGAGATTATTTAAGAGGATATATCGATCATAGTTTTGTCAATTAAATTTTGATCGACGAATAAAACTTAATTGACTGCACTCGGAGAAGTTCTTAGGGATATATTTTTGGACAGGAGTTCGAATCTCCTCATCTCCACCACTAAAAAAGGGTAGCCTTACATAGGCTACCTTATTTTATTTGCTTTTTATTATTTCAATTCATTAATTATTACCGTTGAGTTGTCTCCTGCAAACACGTTGTGTTTCAAATTAGTTTGCGTATCAATGTATTCGATGCATTTGTCATCGTAAGTAAAATCAAATTTGCCTGATTTCTTGAAAATTTCTTTTCCTTCTGCGTTGTAAATTATAATCTCTCTTTTGATTCCACCGCTGTACTCACTTTTTACATTTTTCTTAAATCTTTGAAATCCTGCTGATTTGAACACTAATGCACTGCACGACGCCAAAAATATAAGTACAACTACCAAAATAATCAATATTTTTTTCTTCACATTTTTCGTTTTATTTTCTTCTGGCATTTTATTCCCCCTTTTTGATTTTCCAAATTTTTATGAAACGCTTTTCAAATTATAAAAGAACGTTTTAAAATATCGTTGTTATTTGTCGTGCTAAAATACTTTAACACTATATGATTTATTCGTTAAATATTTCGTTTTTTATTTGACTAAACGATTCCAATATTGATATAATATTATTATAGCAGAAACATATAAGTTTTTGTACAAATTACAAAAGGAGTGATTTATTATGGCAAACGGAGTACTTCATATTCCAGGTTTTATTCACTTTGGAGAAGGAGCTTTTTCAAAATTAAGTGAATTAAAAGGTAAGAAAGCAATCATAGTTACAGGCGGTAATTCTATGAAGAAAAACGGTTTCGTAGACAGAGCTTGTGAAGAATTGAAGAAAGCAAACATGGAAGTATGTGTTTTTGATGGCGTTGAAGAAAATCCATCAGTTACAACTGTTGAAGCAGGCGCTAAGAAAATGCAAGAATTCCAACCAGATTGGATTGTAGCATTAGGTGGCGGTTCTGCAATGGACGCTGCAAAATGTATGTGGGCTTTTTATGAACATCCTGAATTAAAATTCGAAGACATTATCGAACCAGGATCACTTCCAGAACTTCGTAAAAAAGCAAAATTTGTAGGAATTCCATCAACTTCTGGTACAGCAAGTGAAATCACAGCATTCTCAGTAATCACTGACACAGAAAAACATATCAAATACCCATTGGTATCTGACCACATCGTTCCAGACATCGCTATAGTAGATCCAGTCCTACCATCTAAGATGCCAAAATCAGTTACAGCAAATACTGGTATGGACGTTGTAGCACACGCAACTGAAGCATTAGTATCTAATATAGCTAACGATTATACTGATGCACTTGCAATTCACGCATTGAAATTGGTATTTGAATATTTGCCAAAAGCTTGTGAAAATCCAGATGACATGGAAGCTCGTGAAAAAATGCATAATGCATCAACAATGGCAGGTATCGCATTCACATCAGCTTCACTTGGTTTAGTTCACTCATTAGCACACAAAATTGGTGGAGAATTTGGAATTACTCACGGACTTGCTAACGCAATTCTACTTCCATACATCACACAATTTAACAGAAAAGCTACTGATAAAGTTGATTGGATTGAAAAAGAATTAAACGTTGAAGATTATCCTATCGCCGTTAGAGAATTAGCTAAAAAAGTTGGCATTCCACCAACATTGAAAGAAGTTGAAGAAAAATTCGGATTTAACAAAGAAAAATTTGACGAAGTATTAGATGAAATGAGCAAGAACGCTTATGAAGATCCATGTACTTTGACAAACCCACGTGAATCAAATCCAGAAATAGTTAAAATGATATTTACTCACGCTTACAACGGAGAAGATATAACAGAATAATATAACTCAAAAAATCCTGCGTAATGCAGGATTTTTTATTGCTTTTATATTTGATTTTCCAAATACTCTACGAATTTTTCAATTTGCTCTTTTACATTTTCGTATAATTTTTCAATCCACCTTTTAGGAATTTTAGAATATCCATGAATTGATCCACTGATACTCCCAGCTATTGCAGCTATCGTGTCAGAATCTCCCCCGTGATTTACAGCATTTATAATACAATCTTCAATTGAATTTTCCTTAGCCCAATGAATCGCATTATTGAAAGTGTTCACGATATATCCTGATGGTTTTAACAATTGCGTATCTTTTAGTTCATGAGTTTTCCCGTTGATATTATCTCTGATAATTTGTGTGTATTTTCTTAAAATTCTGTCACACATTTCGTTATTGTGAGTGAGTCGTCCTTGTTTTATATTCAAATCTTTAGAAGTTTCATTATCTAGCAGTGCACAAGGAAGTGCTCTCATCAAACTTCCATTTCCAAGCGCTGTATCATCTTCTTCGATAAATATTTCGTACTGAATGTAGTGTTCGATTGCGCGTCTACATTGATTGCCAATACCTCTTGGATGAGTATTGTACCACTCCACGAAATTTTTTATAGTATTTTTCTCAAAATTATCACGGTCATTTTCCATCAGAGAATTCATAACGCAAATACTCATATCAGTATCATCAGTGCATTCTCCTGGATTCAAATCAAGCCAACCACCTCCGACAATATCTGTAATCCTGCCGTATTTTTCAGAGATTTCTTCTTCTGTCATAAATTCCGTCGTAGCTCCCATGCTATCACCTATCGCAAATGCATACAACGCTCCTTTGATTTTGTCTTTGTAATCAGAGTTCATTTTTTCATCCCCTTTTGTATATTATATCTCAAACCGATAGCTTATTGAATTTATCAACCATAAAAACATTTACATAGTATCAAAATATGATAAAATAATTTTAGAGGTGAAAAAATGAAATTTACAGAATACAAATACACTAGACCTAACTTCGAAGAAGACAAGAAAAAGGTCGAAGATTTTATCAAAAGATTTAACGATTCCACAACTTCCGAAGAACAAATCAAAATCATGGAAGAAATGGACAAATACAAGAAAACATTAAGCACTAATGTCAACCTTGCATACATTCGTCACACGATCGATACAAACGATGAATTCTACAAAGAAGAACAAGATTTCTTGGATGAATACATGCCACATTATTCAGTTCTAGACACTAAAATGTACGAAGCTATCGACAACTCCAAATTCAAAGACGAATTGGTTAAACATTTCGGACAACATTTGTTTGATTTAATAAGCTGTCAATTGATTTTTAATGAAAAGGCTGTTCCTTTTAAGCAAAAAGAAAACCAATTAACTACTAAATACAACAAATTAATAGCTTCTGCTCAAATCGAATTTGACAATAAAACATTGACATTGTCACAAATGGCTCCTTACACACAATCAAAAGATCGTGATGAAAGAAAAGCTGCCACAAGAAAAATCTCAGAATTTTTCGCAGAACATGAAAAAGAAATCGACGATATTTACGATGAAATGGTTCACGTTAGAACAGATATGGCTAAAGCTTTAGGATTTGATTCATACATTGAATACCAATACAAATCATTAATGAGAACTGATTATGACAAGAATGATGTTGCAAAATACAGAGAATTTGTCAAAAAATACGTAACACCAGTTTATCTTGAATTGAGAAAGAAACAATCTAAGAGAATTGGCATTGAAGACATGAAAGCTTACGATAACAACGTAATGTTCACTGATGGTAACGCAAAACCTCACGGAGAAAAAGACTTCTTGGTAGATAACGCTAAGAAAATGTACTCAGAATTGTCACCAGAAACTAAAAAATTCTTCGATTTTATGTATGAAAGAGAATTATTCGATTTGGAAAGCAAAAAAGGTAAAGAAGGCGGCGGATATTGTACTACAATTGAAGATTATGAATCCCCATTTATCTTCGCAAACTTCAACGGAACTACTCATGATGTCGAAGTAATGACTCACGAAGCAGGTCATGCATTCCAATCTTATACTTCAATGGACGGAAGAATTTTCGAATACATCTGGCCAACATTTGAAGCTTGTGAAATCCACTCAATGAGTATGGAATTTTTGACATGGCCATGGATGGAATTGTTCTTCGAAGAAGAAACTAACAAATTCAAATTCTCTCACTTAGATGGAGCTATCAGTTTCATTCCTTACGGTGTAACTATCGACCATTTCCAACACTTCGTATACGAAAATCCAGATGCAACAGCTGAAGAAAGAAAAGCAAAATACCACGAAATAGAATTGATGTATCGTCCAAACTTAGATTATGATGATGAATTCTTAGAAAAAGGAACTTGGTGGTACAGACAAGGTCACATCTTCAACAACCCATTCTATTACATTGATTACACATTGGCACAAGTTTGCGCATTCCAATTCTTATTGAAATCAAGAAAGAACCGTGAAGAAGCATTCAAAGATTACCTTGAAATCTGTAAAGTTGGTGGAAGCCAATCATTCTTCGGAATAATGAAAGCTGGTAACATCAAAAACCCAATGAACGATGGAGTTCTTGAAGAAATCCTTCCACAATTATTGGAAATATTAGACGAAATAGAAAAAGAATTATAAAATTTAAGAGTGGACATAGTCCACTCTTTTTTTGAATATAAGAATTGTTTTTTTTTAGAAAACGTTTTATAATTAAATTAAATAAACAGTTTGGAGGCTTTTATGAAACGTAACAAATTACTTGTGATTTTACTGTCTGTACTGATGATGTTCTCATTCACAATGTGTGAGAGTAAAACTATGTATTCTTACAATCCGTATTCTGAAAGATACGGCATTAGTTCTGATGAAGACTTAAAAAAGGCTATGCAGTCAATGAAAGAAAACGAAGATTATCCAATTTACAAGGATGGTCAAGAAGAATCCAAAATTCACAGACAATATCTATTGGATTTGTATGAGAAAAATGATTTGTCTGCAATAAAAACCTACATTGATAACAACAAATTACTATTAGGAAAGAATTAGAAAAAGGCGCTCAATTTTTGAGTGCCTTTTAAAATATATCTGATATTACCGATCTTATGCTATCAAATTGTTTGATTTCAAGATCGTATTTTTGTGTTAGTTTCGTGTTTTGTGAGATGTAAACTTTTTTGTATCCCAATCTTTCGATTTCTTTTAATCTGGTTTCTATTTGTGGAACTCTTTTGATTTCTCCTGTCAATCCAACTTCTCCAATGAACACAACATCAGATGGAATTGGTTTGTTCATAAGTGATGATGCAATCGCCATTATTATGGACAAATTCACGGATTGTTCTTGGATTTTGATTCCTCCTGTGGTTTTGATGATGACATTCTTGTCGTACATATTCATCCCTGCGCGTTCTTCCAAGATAGAAATTAGCGTATTCAATTGGTCTTTACGAAGGCTATCTCCTATTCTTTGAGGATACGGAGTGAATGATTTGGACACCAATGCCTCCACCTCGACAACCAAAATTCGTGACCCTTCTTTTATTACAGAAAGCGCTGCACCATTTACATCTTTTTTCCTTTTCGTGACGAAATAATCAGACGCATCGGTGATTTCTTTTATTCCATCTTCTTGCATATTAAACAATCCAATCTCTCCAGTTCGACCAAATCTGTTTTTCGTCGTTGTCAACAATCTCAATGGATCGTCGCTTTCACCTTCCAAATAAAGCACAGTATCCACCAAGTGTTCAAGCGTTCTAAGCCCTGCCATTTCGTCTGATTTCGTCATATGACCAACCATAATCGCAAGAGTTGGCTTCTCTGGATTTTTGCAGATTTCTACGATTTTATTCGCACATTCTACAGTTTGCACAGGAGAACCTGGACGTGAAGTGTACTCACGAAGCTGGAATGTTTGAATACTATCCAAGAAAATCACATCTGGTTTTATTTTGTGAATAGAATCCAAAGCATTGTCCATGCTAGTTGTTGAAATCAACCAAATATTTTCCGGGATTTTCTCCATAGTTCTCATCGCACGTTGTTTGATTTGAGATGTGGATTCTTCTCCAGAAATGTAGAGAACTTTTATATTTTTAGAAGCCAAATCATTTGCAAGTTCCAACAGCAAAGTCGATTTTCCAGCTCCTGGTCTTGCAGTTAGAATTGACACGGAATCTCTGACAAGTCCCCCACCAAAAACTCTGTTTAATTCAGTAATCGACGATTGAATTCTCTCTGACGAATCTATCTTTACATCTATTAATTTAACCGCTTTTGAAGATTTGGTTGAACTTGTTGTTGTAGTATTCGATTTTTCATCTACGATTTCTTGTTCTTGCATAGAACCCCAGCTGTTACAACTGGGGCATTTTCCTATCCACATTGCTTGCTCGTAGCCACAATTTTTGCACACGTATTTTGTTTTCTTTTTCATATTATTGTTTCACAGTCTTTTTGCGTCTTACATATCTTCTGAAGCTAACCTTGTCGTTAACCACAGTTATAGTTGTTTTTCTATTTTTGTCGATATCTCCGTTCAGGATCTTGTCGGCAAGTTCATTTTCAATATCCGTTCTTATAAGTCTTTCAAGAGGTCTTGCTCCAAATTTCTTGTCGTATCCTTTGTCTACAAGATAATCCAAGATTTTTTCGTCGTAAGAAATTATCAAATCATTCTTCGCCATTCTCTCAACCAATTCATCCATCATAAGTCCTGCAATTTCTTTTACATTTTCCTTATTCAAATTGCTAAACACAATCACATCGTCTAATCTATTCATAAATTCTGGCTTGAACATCGACTTCATCGCATTGTTGATAGTTTCTTTGTTTCTGTTGTATTCATCAACTTCAACATCTTCTGCTGTATTAAACCCAATTACATTTTTGCTTTCAAGTTCACTTGCGCCAATGTTTGAGGTCATTATAATTACAGTGTCTTTGAAATTAACCACACGTCCCTTGGAGTCTGTAAGTCTACCGTCGTCCAAAACTTGCAAAAGCGTGTTGAAAACATCTGGATGAGCCTTTTCGATTTCGTCAAACAATATCACAGAATATGGTTTCGTACGCACCATGTCTGTTAATTGTCCGCCATCATCGTGACCAACATATCCTGGAGGAGATCCTATCAGTTTTGATACGGAGTGTTTTTCCATATATTCTGTCATGTCAATTCTAATCATCGCATTCTCATCATTGAACAATTCCTTAGCAAGTTTTTTCGCCAAGTATGTTTTACCGACACCAGTTGGTCCGACAAATACAAACGATCCAATTGGCTTATTAGGATTTTTGAGTCCGACACGCGCTCTTTTAATTGCATTAGAAATTGAATCGATAGCCTTGTCTTGTCCGATGACAACTTTTTTCAAATTATCAGCCAAATACAAATATTTTTGCGATTCTGATTCTGTTAGCTTAGACACTGGAACCTTCGCCCAACGTGACACAATATTCGCTATTTCATCGAATCCAATTTCCAATTTGTTTTCGTCTTGGTCTTCTTCTTCCATTTCTGCTTCTACTTCCTTGATGGCATCTCTTTTTTCTGCTGCAAGCAAAAAGTCAGAATTTTGAATAGCTTCTTGCTTTTCTGCTTCTAATTCTTCTAGAATTTTCTCATAATTTTTGCCACCAGTGAAGTTTTTCACTCTAACCATCGATTGAGCTTCATCTATCAAATCTATTGCCTTGTCTGGCAAATATCTGTCATTCAAATATCTGTGCGATAATTCAACACTCGCTTTGATTGCTTCGTCACTAATTAGAACATGATGGTGTGATTCGTATTTGTCCTTCAATCCTTCAATAACTTGTATAGAATCCGAAACAGAAGGCTCATCTACCATGATAGTTTGAAGTCTTCTCTCAAAAGCTTGGTCCTTTTCGATAGTTTTTCTGTATTCATTGATAGTTGTAGCTCCGATTATTTGCAAATCGCCTCTCGCCAATGATGGTTTCAAAATATTTGATGCATCCAATGCCCCTTCTGCACCACCAGCGCCCATCAACGAATGAAGTTCATCTATAAACAAAATTTTGTTTTCAGAATTTGACAAAGTATCGATAACTTTTTTGATTCTTTCTTCAAAATCTCCTCTGTATTTTGTTCCAGCCAACAACGCCGCCAAATCCAATGACAAAATCTCCTTGTCCTTGAAAATATCATTCACATCGCCATTTACGATTTTGACAGCCAAACCTTCCACAATAGCAGTCTTTCCGACACCAGGATTTCCAATCAACACAGGATTATTTTTCTTACGTCTAAGAAGAACTTGAATAATCCTTTCGATTTCTTCCTCACGACCGATACATGGATCAATCTTTCCCTCTTTTGCCAATTCGTTCAAATTCTTAGTGTACTTTTCAATCTCACTTGACTTAGAAGAATTAGCTGATGTGTCATTGACATCTCCTTGTTCTCTCTTCATCTTCATAAAGAAATATTTTCGAAGTTCCGCTGTCAATTTCATAATATCCACGCCTGTTCTTTTCATCAAATGATTAGCGTAGTTAGAACTATCCATGCAAAGCGCTGCCATAATGTGTTCTGGAGTAATCACTCTTTCTCCGTAAGTGTTAGACAATCCCACAGCTTGAGTGATTATTTCTTCAAGTTTCGGGCTAATTCTTTGATTAGTTTCCTTGCTGTCTCCATAACCCAACTCATCTATAATTAAATTTCTAATTTTTTCGTAATTTCCACCGTGTTTTTTCAAATATTGAGACGCCTTGAAATCAAACTTGAACATAGCAAGTAGCACATGCTCGACTCCAAGATCCGCGTGCTTCAAACTAATTGCCTCATACACAGCCTCAGTTCTTAAATTATAAATATCTGATTTTCTCAATTTTTCACCTGTCTTTCCAAAGTATCCTTGATGATTTCGCTTCTCAAAACTCCAATGTTTTGATTCAATTTATTGTTTTCACGAAATTTTTCAAGCTTCAACTTATTTGTCTTATCGTACAAGTCCAGAATATCATCTACATTGAACCCATCGACTATGCCAAAATCGATAGCTATCAGTAAATCTCCAATCCTGTTCATTCCTTCAATTTCATCCAAAACTCTTGAATATTTTAGCATCGACACACTTCTCAAAAGGTCATCCTTAAACTCAGGATTATTTTCGAATAAAATGCGTCTATTTTCAATTTCCTTTCTAGAAATCGAATCAATCAAAAGCGTCATATCATTGATAATATATTCAGGATCCATCAAATGACCATTAGTCGTAAGCCTGTAAATCGAACTTTTCGTATTGGAATTGAAAGCTCTCTCAAACATATATCCTCTGTATCTTGCGACATCTTGAATATCGTCAATCTTGTTGAAATACTCCAAAGCCTTCAAATTCATACACACGCTCACACCCATCATACAACCCGAATCGTAGAAATCATCTGACAAATATCCAAAATCAATATCGAAAGCAAAATTCAACTTGTCATTCAATTTTTCTTCAATCGTTAAACATTTTTCGTAAATATCTCTCAAATTTTTTCCAAAATCGTAAGCAGTAATACAAATGTGGTCATTGTCTGCCAAAGTAAACACGCATTTTTCATAGCTATTTATAATAACTTCGGGAGACACATCCTCGTAATAAGCACTGGAAATGTATCCTTGTTTTCTAAGATAATCCCTGTTCGTGCTTTTAGTATCCTTAAAAGAATAAACGCTAGACTCCTTCAAATATCCCAAATTATCCAATTCTTTTCTAATATCTGATTTCATATCGTCGCAAGAATCCGTATCTATAACCAACATAAAATTATAGTCCGACAAATTCCTTCTAAACGACACATCAGATTTCATTACAACACTTGAATTATTCATAACATTTTTCCCTATATTCTTGTAATTTCAATTCCAAATCGTCAATCTTCGTTTGAATATCGTGACACTTTTCAAATTCCTCATTATCCATCGCTATGAAAAGCTCATCTGACAAACTATCTAACTTCTCCAAAATTTCCTTTGCTTTTTCAAAATTCTTAGGGAATTTTCCCCTGTAATATTTTGGATAGCTTTTTGAATTTCTCTTATCCATGATGAAATCCCTGAAATGATCGTAGCAATATTTGCAACCAATCGACGAATAATTTTTCAATTCATCAAACGGCATATTGCACACTGGGCACACACTCTTATCATCAGCATCTTTCTTTGACGGTTGTTGTACCTTTTCAAATGGTAAATGTTCCACCACATCAGAAATTTGTTTTGCGATTTCTTCAAAAAGCTCCTTGTTTTCGTTCAATTCTTCATTAGAATCAAACTTAAAATCAGAATTTGAAATAATCTCATTCTTCAAATTATTCATATATTCTTCATAGCAATCATGACACAAATTCACATCACGAGCACCAAAAGGCCCTACAATCTTCACTTGTATAAAAGCAGGTTTGCCACAATTATCGCAATTCATATAATCACCTCTATCTCATAAAAGCCAACAACATATTCTTCAACAAATCAGCCCTCAAAATATTCCTGTCATTAAAATCCACCTTCGACAAAGTATTATCCTCCAAAGCGTGAACCATAACCAAAGCTTCCCTTTCAGTTATCAAATCCTCATCCAAAAGCATATTAATAATATTGTTCGACTTATCCTTCGTAATTCTATCTCCAATAACATTTTCGACAATCTCCTTAATTGGATTACTGTCTTTAATTGTTAATTTTATTATTTTAACATATCCACTTCCACCGCGTCTACTTTCAATATAATAACCCTTGTAAGGAGTAAATCTAGTAGTCAGAACGTAATTAATTTGCGATGGAGCACAATTAAACTGATTGGCAAGATCATTTCTGCCTATTTCAATGAAATCATCGTCAGTGTTACTCAACAAATCCTTCAAAAAAGCTTCAATGCTGTTACTAAGCCCTGCCATACTATCACCTCTTTTGACTTTCTCTGACTAATTGAATAAAAAAATTTATCTTTCTTAAATTATACCATCTTTGACCTTTCATATCAACTACAAAATCCTACAACATTTCTAATATTTTCAAAATAAAAAGGAAAGCTATTATGACCTGAACCCCAAAATCCGGAATACGGATGGAGGGGTTTTTGTATGCCAAAATACACAAAAGAATTTAAAATAAAATTAGTACTAGAATATTTATCAGGAAAAACAGGGGGTCATAAAAGTGTGGCTAAAAAATATGATATTCCATATTCAACCATGCGGAACTGGATAAATAAATACAAATCTGGAGGATTTGATAACTTATCTAAAAAGTTAAAAAATAATAATTACACTAGTGAATTTAAGCTATCTGTAATACAATATAGGCAAATCAATAATACTTCGCTTAGAGAGACTGCAGAGCATTTCAATCTTGTTAATGGATCTATGGTAAATAGATGGGAGAAAGCTTATCAAAAGCATGGTCTATCTGGGCTAGAAGATAACAGAGGAAGGCCTAAAAAAGATATGACTAAATTAAATAAGAATTCAAAGGATAATACTCCAATAAACGAAAGTGAGAGAGAAGAATTAATAAGGTTAAGGGAAGAAAATAGACTTCTCAAAATGAAGATAATATACGAAAAAAAGCTACGAGCCTTGCTACTGGAAGAGGAAGCAGAAGCAAGGAAAAGACAAAGATAATCCTCAAACTTCTAAAAGAAAATCCACAAAGTAAAGTAAGTGAATGGCTAAAAATAGCTAAATTACCAAAATCATCATACTATGAATGGAAAATAAAACTAGAAATTCCAGTAGATAAAGACAAGGAAGTTAAAGATGAAATTAAAACAATAATAGAAGTGTCAAAAGGTAGATATGGCTATAGAAGAGTAACTATGGTATTAAAAAATAAAGGATTTAATATCAATCATAAAAAAGTCTTAAGAATAATGAGAGAAGAATCCTTGCTATGTACTAAATTTAAAAATAGATCAAGAAAATACTCATCATACAAGGGACAAATAGGTAAAGTAGCAGATAATATTGTAAAAAGACAGTTTACAGCTACTAAGCCAAATCAATTATGGCTAACAGATGTAACAGAATTTAGAATTAAAGGACAAGAAGAAAAACTTTACCTATCACCAATATTAGACCTATACAACAGCGAAATAATTAGCTATACGTTAAGTAATCACCCAACAATAGGATTAACAAATACAATGTTAGAAAAAGCATTAGAAGAAAATAAAGACATTAAAGATTTAACTATACACTCAGACCAAGGATTTCATTATCAACACAGTTCTTGGACTAAAAAACTAGAAAAAATGAATATTAGGCAAAGTATGTCAAGAAAAGGGAATTGTCTAGACAATTCTCCAATGGAGAACTTCTTTGGAATATTAAAACAAGAAATGTATTATGGAGAGGATTTTACTAGTTATGATCATTTGATAAGTGAGATAGAAAAATATATTAAATGGTACAATGAAGATAGAATTAAAACAAAATTAAACGGAATGTCCCCTGTTATGTACAGATTACATTCCGCTTAAAATATTAATAAATTATTCCGTGTTTACGGGTTCAGGTCATTAAAGCTTCCCTCAATTAAATTATATTCCCACAAAAACTTCTACAATTTTTTCTATTTTTGTTAGTACAATTTGTTTTTTCTTTTCCCTTGCACCTTGTCTACGGGATGTTGGTGGCAAGATTTTATCCAATCCAGTACCAGCGTAATCCACGAAACCTTTCGCAATTGATTTGTTGATAAAATGATATGCTCCTTCTTTTAACTTCTCTTCTTCAACAAGCAATTTCACATTCTTTTCTTTTTCTTTTTTGGCAAACGAATAGAAAGTTTCCAAAATATCATCATTATCCTTCAACTCTGACAATTTTGTTTTATTGATAAAATCCATCACCAAATCTTCCTTAGCTCTCGTTCCCAAACTGGATCTTATAACTCTTCGAACTTCTGCTTTTAAGTTTTCAACATCCTCATGTTCTTTGGATTTTTCCAAAATCAAAGCCAAAATATAATCCAAGTTTATCTCATCAGTTTTCAACAAATCTATTTGGAATTCCAGATCCGAGAAATCCACCTGTTGTTCTTCAGAGTCTTTGGAATTTCTTGAATTTACAATATTTTCTCTAATATCAACATACACACTCTTCATGTCTTGCATTAATCTATCAGAAATAATCTTGTCGAAACTTTCAAACTCATCGAAATTTTTGAGAATATTTTCAGACTTCAACAACTCTCCAAAAAGTTGTACAAATTCCTTCTTGTCAGCCTCCAAGAAAATCTCGGTTGGATCTGGGAATTTTGCAACAATTTCATTGCAAATATCCTTGTATCCTCTGGTTACTTTTCCAGTTTCCTCATCTGTAAAACCTTCCATATATTCTTCGTAGCTTTTTTCAAGAATAATATTTACACTGTTTTCATCGCCAAAAGTTTTTATAGCATCTTCTGTCGCCTTTTCCAAATCTCTGAAACACACAATATTTCCAAAAGTTTTAACCTTGTTCAAAATACGATTAGTTCTCGAAAAAGCTTGGATTAATCCATGATATCTTAAATTCTTATCGACAAATAAAGTATTCAAAGTAGGAGCATCAAATCCTGTCAAGAACATCCCCACAACAATTAACAAATCCACTTCTTTTCTTTTAGTCTTATATGATAAATCCTTGTAGTAATTTTGGAATTCATTTCCATCAGTTGAGAAATTTTGTTTAAAATAATCATTGTAATCTGAGATAGCTTTATCCAAGAACTCCTTAGCTGATAAATTCAACGCAGAAACATTGAAATCCTCGTCCTTGATATCACCAATAGCACTTTGCTCCTCATTAGCAGCAAAACTAAAAATAGTCGCCACTCTCAGCTTCTTATCTTCAGGCAAATCTTTTTGTTGTCTTTCAAACTCCTCGTAATACAACTTCGCAGCATCAATACTTTGAACAGCAAGCATAGCATTAAAACCGTTAAGCCTTCTATCTTTCAAATCATAAAACTCATTTCTGTGAGTTTTAGTATTGTATACATCCAAAATATATCTAGTGATTTCTGAAATACGTTCTGGATGAAGAAGCATCTTTTTCTCAACCTTTTTAATTTTATCTTCATCAACTTCTTCTTCAGCTGATTTGAACTTAGGAGTAATATTGTTGTAATCCACCTTGAACTTTAACACTTTTCCATCTCTAATAGCATCCGTAATCACATAACTGTGAAGTTGTGCCCCGAAAATCCCCGCAGTAGTACTACCATTAATAGAATTTTCTGCAAAAATAGGAGTACCAGTAAATCCAAATTGGTAGTATTTCTTAAAAGATTTTTTTATATTTTTTTGAGCATCTCCGAATTGTGAACGATGACATTCATCGTAAATAATCACGCAATGCTTATCGTAAATCTCATGATTGGGATTTTTCTTTACAAACTCATTCAATTTTTGAATAGTAGTTACAACAATTCTGTTATCCTTCTTTTCGATAGATTTTTTTAATTCTTTCGTATCTTTGGATCCATTCACACTATCTGGTTGAAATCTTTGATACTCCTTCATAGTTTGATAATCCAAATCTTTTCTATCAACAACGAAGAACACCTTATCAATAAATTCCAAATCAGTCGCAAGCTTAGCAGCTTTGAAAGAAGTCAAAGTCTTACCAGAACCTGTCGTATGCCAAATAAATCCTCCTGCCTCAGGCCTACCTGCTTTCTTTGCTTCGTAGCTGGATTTTATCTTCCACAAAATCCTTTCAGTAGCAGCAATCTGATACGGTCTCATAATAAGCAAAGTATTATTCACATCGAACACACAGTATTTTGTGATAACCTCAAGCAAAACACGCTTTTCAAAAAAAGTCTTCGTGAAATCTTCCAAATCACAAATAGTTTTGTTCTTAGCATCAGCCCATTCGCAAGTAAACTCGTAATTGTTCTTGTTTTGTGCAGTAGTATTTGCAAAATATCTAGTATAAGTACCATTTGAAATCACAAAAATTTGAACATACTTGTACAATGAATTATCAGAATTAAAACTCTCCTTGCTGTATCTGTGAATTTGATTGAAAGCCTCATGCAAATTCACCCCCCTCTTCTTCAACTCAATGTGAACAAGCGGAAGACCATTTACCAAAATTGTAACATCATATCTACTTTTCTTCTTACCTTCAGCAGTGATTTGATTAGTAACTTGTAGAAAATTGTTATGAATATTCTTCTTATCGATAATCTTGATATTTTTCACATGCCCATCATCAAATACAAAATCGTAAATATGATTTTCTTGAATCTTTCTAGTCTTCTCAATCAAACCATCATTCGGACAATCCAAGTATTCAACTAAAAGCCTACTCCATTCCTCATCCGAAAACTTAACATCATTCAACCTCTCGATTTGCACTCTCAAATTCTTGTACAAATCCTTGTTCGAACGAGCAATAAGTCTCTCATAACCTTGACTTTCCAAATTCTTAATCAAATTCATCTCAAGTTGACTCTCAGTTTGATAAGATTCAGAGACACACTCCACTTTTTTATAACTAGACAAAATAATACCATTATTCATCTCTGCAATAGTCGACGTATTATAATTTACAAACTTATCAGACATAATCTCCTCCTATCTAGGAAAACTTAATAACCTCTCCCTATAATATTCATATTCCTTCTGTCTTAACTCAATCTCCTTAGGTATTCCTGTTGAAATATCATTAATTAATTCATCAAACTTATCCAAAATGGACACGACATGCTCTTGAACAGCAAAAGGTGGCACCGGGATTTTAAATTCAGAATATTGCTTAGCATTGATATTAGGTTTTGAACTATTACTTTTTTTATTCAATATAAAGCTCTTATACGAAGTTGTATTCAAGCAACTATAAACAAATTTTGGATTTACTAATTTTTTATTTACTTTTAGTCTAATTAAATATCCAGCAAACACAGCAGGGTAATCCTCCGTGTAAATAAAGTTTTTGCCTACAGTAGCTCCGCTTCTTGCAAATAAAATATCCCCATAACTTAAGTAATATTTATCTTCTATTTTATTTGGGGAGACTTTTTCTAGCTTTAAATTACCCATTTCATCTATATCCGTTATTCTTATATATCTCGTTTTTCCATCGTATTCAACAGCAGATGCCCCTGATCCATATTGAAGTTTTCCCGTAGAAACTTCCTCTAAACTTTTCCATTCTACATTAAATAACTCAATTCCAACAATATCACAAGCTTCTTCAAGCAAATCAAAATATCTATTAGATATTATCTTGCTTGCTTGCTTGCTTGCTTGCTTGCTTGCTTACCACATTTCCGTCAAATGTCAAGAGTTTTTCACGAAAATATTCGTATTGTTTTTGCCTTTGGTCAATCTCTTGTGGTAACAATCCTTCAGTATCAGTAAGCAAAGCTTGGAACTTATCCAACACCTCAACAACCTTGTTTTGAATTTCAAGTGGAGGAAGAATCACTTTTATCTTTTTCATTTCTTCAGTAGAAATTTCAATAACTTTAACTCCTCGAGCATATTTAATTTTTTGTTTCAAAAACGAACTACATCCATTAAATAAATGAGATAAATATTTTGGATTTTCTCTATGTTTAAAAATAGCAGTGTGACCTCCTGCCACAACCTGTGAGTTGCCAAGATATGCAACTGTCTTCATAACATCATCTATATTTTCTGATGTTCTAGCAATAACTAAATCTCCTTTATTAACTTTTTTTAGTTTTTCTGCGTCATTCTTACTAACTTTTACAATTGGCTCATTTACAAATACACTATATTTAGTATAGATATGTCCATAATGAATTGCGCCAACTTCTCCATCGCTGGTAAACATAGTCTTTGGCATTCCTGAACCATTTATAAATTTACCTACTTCTCCTAAAGTAGTAAATCTTAACTTATAAGAATTTATTTCAGGATTTTTGCACAATTTATTCAAATAATCCTCACTTAATAGCATATCCCTGTAGTATTCGTATTGTTTAGTCCTATCCTGTAATTCAGCCTGTAATTCAGTAACATAATTTGTGAATTTGTCAAGTATTTCGACGATTTTTTCTTGTGTCTCAAATGACGGGATTGGGATTTTGATATTATTTACAACATTACTCATCAACTTTGGATTGCCAGATCCTCCTTTAACATGTTTTTTCGCTTCAATCTGTAACCAATATACTATAAATTTAACTAATAATTCTTTCTTATCATTTGGTTTAATAATCCCACAAATGTTAGTAACAGAAAATTTTCCATTTCTGTAAAAAACAGTTCCTGCATAGGCTCCATCTGTTGTCCAAGTTGCATACTCACCATCAAAGTCGTATGTTTTTATTTTTCCTATTTCCCCATTATTTCTAGTTTGAGATGAATAAACTGGATACTCCCCAGGATTTTGTTTTAAATACTTCTTAGATATTACTCTTCCTCTTTTTATTTCACAAACGTCCCCTAGTTTTTTCCACTCAACTTTTTCATTTTTTAATAATTCATCTATTTTACTCATCTTCAAGCTCCTTTACTATTTTATTTATTGAAGCTCGCAATTCATCTATTCTTTGTACTGTCTGCTCGATTTGTTTGTTGAGTACTTTGATGTCTATTTTTTCTCTGGTGTCTTCTTTTTCAACGTATGTTGACACTGACAAGTTGTATTCATTTTCTTCTATTTCTGATTTGTCTACATATCTTGAGAAATATTCTATTTCTTTTCTGTCTCTGAACTCGTCTACAATTGCATTTATGTTTTTTTCTTCTAATATATTGTTGTTGGTTTCTTTTTTGAATTCTTTGGTTGCATCTATGAACAGTATTTTGTTTTCTGTTTTGTTTTTCGCCATTACAAGTACACATGTTGCGATTGATGTTCCGAAGAATAAATTTTCCGGCAATTGAATGACACAATCGATAAAGTTGTTGTCTACCAAGTATTTTCTGATGGTTTTTTCGGCGCCTTTTCTGTAAAATATCCCCGGAAAACAAACTATCGCAGCTCTTCCTTTACTTGAAAGGTATGATAATGAATGCATTATGAATGCGTAATCTGCGTATGATTTTGGAGCAAGCTTTCCTGCTGGTGCAAATCTTTCATCGTTGATTAGTGTAGGATCATTGTCTCCAACCCATTTAATTGAATATGGTGGATTGGATACTATTGCATCGAATGGTTTTTCATCATTGTGCAATGGATTGAGCAACGTGTCTCCTCTTTTTATCGAAAAATTATTGTAATTCACATTGTGCAAGAACATATTCATACGAGCAAGGTTGAAGTTGGTCATGTTGATTTCTTGTCCGAAAAATCCTTCATCAATTATATTTTTTTCAAATTGTTTTTTCATTTGAAGTAATAAAGAGCCGCTGCCACATGTCGGATCATATACTTTGTTAATGCTTGTTTTGCCGTCCATTACAAGCCTTGCCAAAAGCTTTGACACTGTTTGTGGAGTGAAGAATTCTCCTCCTGATTTTCCTGCATTACTTGCATAGTTGGATATCAAATATTCGTATGCATCGCCGAATGCGTCGATGTCGTTGTTTTCAAATTTACCGAAATTAATTTTGTCAATTCCAGTTAGTATGTCGCATAATCTTTTGTTCTTCTCAGCTACCGTTGCTCCAAGTTTGTTGCTTGTGGTGTCAACGTCTTCGAATAATCCTTTGATGTCATCTTCTGAAGGATATCCTATTGCGCTTTTTTCGATTGATTTGAATATATTTGCCAAATCTGTGTTCAAATTTTCATTGGTGCGTGCAGTTTTTACGACATTTTGAAATAATTGACTTGGTAGTATGAAAAACCCTTTTTCTTCCACTGTATCTGGTCTGAAATCTATTTCTGCTTCTTCATCTGTTATTTCTGCATAATCGAAGGATTCATCTCCAGCTTCGTGTTCAACTTTGTTGAAAAATTCTGTGATGTTTTCTGAGATAAATCTGTAGAATAAAATTCCCAATATGTATTGTTTGAAGTCCCATCCGTCAACAGCACCTCTGACATCATCTGCAATCGCCCAAATTTTCCTGTGAAGTTCCGTTCTTTGTGCTGACTCGTTATTTTCATTTGATACTACTGACATTTTCATCTCTCCTATTTATGTTAATTTCTAATTATGTTTTATAAAATTTTACGTAATTTTTCATTTTAATTATATCATATAATTAATTGACTACCTCGTGTTTTATATTTCAGATATTAAATGATTTGTATTTTTGATTTTGTTTACATTTTTAGCTTGTTCGTGATAGGCTATTGTTATCTATCATGACGATAGCCTACTTTGTTAATTAGTCCAGCTTGTCAGTTATCACTATTTAATTATTGGAGGTTTCATTTTTGAGTATAATCTATTCTGTTAATCTTATATAGCGGTGTTTTTCACACAAAAAATTACAGGCAATTTTCATTGCCTGCAATTTATAAAAATGAGATATATGATTACTTATTTTCCCCAAACTTTTTCAGCTATTTTTTTAATTAGTTTTAGTTTTTCCCATTGTTGCTCAATCGTTAATATGTTTCCATTTTCGTTAGATGAAAATCCGCATTGTGGACTCAGACACAATCTATCAAGAGATATGAATTCAGATGCTTTGTGAATTCTAGCGATGATTTCATCTTCGTTTTCTAGTTCGCCTCTTTTTGATGTGATTAGTCCAAGTACAACTTTCTTATCCCCAGAAACGTATTTTAATGGTTCGAATCCGCCGGATCTTTCGTCATCGTATTCAAGATAAAATGCATCTACGTTTTCTTGTGCAAATAATATTTGTGCGATTTTATCGTAGGCACCACTTGCTGCATATGTTGATTCGTAATTTCCTCTGCATACATGTGTTGTAATTGTCAAATCTTCTGGTCTGTCTTCAAGTGCTAAGTTGTTGATTCTCAAATATTTGTTAGCTTCATCATCCAATGAAACTGATTCTCCGTATTTTCTGTTGATATAATCAGAATCTACTAACATTCCCCATGTGCAATCGTCAAATTGTATATTTCTGCATCCTGCTTCATACAAATCCTTGATAACTTGTTTGTAAGCCCTCGCGATATCTTGTTCCAACTTTTCGTAATCTGGATAGATTTGTTTCGTAATTTCTGCATTATCTTCTCTGAATAATTCCACGATTAATTGTGCTGGTGCAGGTATTGTTTGTTTTGCGATTGTATTGTCATCTTCAAATTGTTTTACGAATTTAAAATGTTCTACAAATGGATGATTTTCGCCTGTGATTTTACCTTCAACTTGTACTGATGTATGGTAAGTTTCCTTGCCATGGAAATAATATCCATGGTCAAGTTCAACTCTTTTTATTCCGTTTAGTCCCCAGAAGAAATCCAAATGCCAGCTTTTTCTTCTGAATTCTCCATCAGTTATTACGTGATAGCCCAATTCCTTTTGTTTTTTGATTAATTTTTTGATGCATTCATCTTCTATTTCTTTTAGTTCTTGTTTTGTGATTATTTCTTTTTCGAAGTCCGATCTTGCCTTTAGTAATTTTTCATCTCTCAAGAAACTTCCTACATAATCATATCTAAATGGTACGTGTAAACTCATTTTCAATCTCCCCCTTAATGTTTCCTATTTTGCTGGTATTATTTCACCTTCAAATTTTTCTTCGATATATTTCTTAACTTCGTCTGATTGGAAAGCTTCCAATACTTTCTTGTAAGTTTCGTTATCTTTGTCTGCTTCTCTTGCTGCTATTACATTTGCAAATGGGTTTCCCTCTGCTTTTTCTGTTGCAATTGCATCTTTCTTTGGTGATAGATTTGCTTCTAATGCGTAGTTTGAATTAATTACAGCAATTGCAGCATCTTCATATGCTCTTGGAATAGTTGGAGCTTCAACCGGTGTGAATTTCAAGTTCTTAGGATTTTCTGCAATGTCTTTTTCAGTAGCTTCCAATCCTGCGTTTTCTTTTAATTTAATAACATTATTTTCTTCCAAAATCTTTAATGCTCTTGCTCCATTTGTAGCATCATTTGGGATTATAACTTCGTCTCCGTCTTTTAATTCATCAAGTGATTTGTAAGTTTTAGAATAAACTCCCAATGGTTCGATGTGAACTCCACCTAATGATACGATTTTTGTTCCTCTTTCTTTGTTGAAGTTTTCCAAATAAGGTATGTGTTGGAAGAAGTTCAAGTCAATGTCTTTTTCCTCAAGTGATGTGTTTGGTGTTACATAATCGTCAAATTCTTTGATTTCTAGTTCAATTCCATCTTTTTCTAATATTTCTTTTGCTTTTTCTGCAATTTCTTTGTGAGGTGCTGGAGATACTCCAATTACAACCTTTTTGTTATCTGTGTTTGTTGTTTGTCCGTCTTCTGTTTTGCTTTCTTTTTTAGCACATGATGTTAATACCAATGCTAATGCCAATACTACTAATAAAATTTTCTTTTTCATTTTTACCACTCCTATATGTTTTTTTTGTTTAATTTATTTGAAATTTTTGTACCTGATATTTGTACAATTTCAACCAAGATTATAATTACAACTACTGCCCACAATAATACTTCTGTGTTAAATCTGTCGTAGCCGTATCTTTTTGCCAAGGCTCCCAAGCCTCCTCCACCGATTGTTCCTGCCATTGCAGAATATCCAATCAATGTTATCATTAAGTTTGTTATTGCCAACACTAATTGTGGCAATGATTCTGGAATCAATACTTTTGTCAATATGTTAAAATTACTTGCACCCATTGATTTGGACGCTTCAATGATTCCTCTATCCACATTCAAGAATTCTTGCTCGAATAATCTCGCCAAAAATGGAATTGCACCAACTGTCAATGGAACGATGGATGCTGATGTTCCTATTTTTGTTCCTACGATCAACTTTGAAAGTGGAAGTAATACTATCATCAATATGATGAATGGAAATGATCTCGTAATGTTAACTATTACATCCAACACCGCGTATAGTTTTGGTTTTGGATTAAGTCCCGATTGTCCAGTTGTATATAAAATAAGTGCCAATGGAAGGCCAAATAAAATTGTGAAGAATGTACTTACTAAAATCATGTACAATGTCTCGCCTGTGGCTTCTAATACCAAATGTAATAAATCATCCATTATTTAACCTCCTCTACTCTAATATCATTTTCTGTCAAAAAGTCTTTTGCTTTTTGTATATTTTCTTTGTCACCGATAAGTTCAACCACTGTGTATCCAACACCTGTGGATTGAAGTTTGTTGATATTTCCAGATATTATACTAAAATCTATTCCTGAAATTCTCGCTGCTTGTGATAATATCGGTTTGTTGTAAGACTTCTTGGAATAAGTTAATCTAACGACATCTCCCTTAAAATCGTCAGTTATTATCTCTTCTTCATCCTCTTCTACAAGCTTTCTGATGAAGTTTCTAGTGACATCTGTTTTGGGATTTTTGAATAATTCTTCGACAGAATTTTCTTCGATGATTTTTCCATTTTCCATCACTGCAATCCTGTCACAAACATCTTTTGCAACTTCCATTTGATGAGTTATCATTATTATCGTGGTTTTGTATTTGTCTACTGATTTTCTCAATATCTCCAAAACTTGTTGTGTGTTTTGTGGATCAAGTGCGCTTGTAGATTCATCTGACAAAATCACCTTAGGATTTGTGGATAATGCCCTTGCAATCGCAACTCTTTGTTTTTGTCCGCCGGATAATTGGCTAGGATAACTTTTTGCTCTATCTCTTAGTCCAATGAAATCCAATAATTCGTTAACTCTTTTTTCTATTTCATTTTTTGGAATGTTTTGAAGTTTCAACGGATAAGCAATGTTTTCGTAGACATTTTTTTGATTAAACAAATTAAAATGTTAGAAAATCATGCTGATTTCTTTTCTCGCTTCCAATAATTCCTTTTGCTTCAACGATGTTATGTCAACATCATCGATGATGACTTTACCACTTGTCGGTTCTTCCAATCTGTTTAGAAGTCTTACAAGTGTCGATTTGCCAGCTCCTGACAAACCAATTATTCCGTAAATTTCACCCTTATTTACCTTGAAACTTACATCATCAACTGCATTAAATTCCTTCTCACTTGTATTAAAAGTTTTTTTCAAATTTAATACTTCAATCATAATCTCACCTCATTTTTATAATAGATAATTTATCATAACAAGTGCAACACAAAATAACTCATAGCTAATCAGCTGTGTTAATATGTAAGTGACCAAACAAAACATATTAAAAGGAGCGATTAACTATGAGCTATAACCATCTTACCATAGAAGAGAGATCTTGTATCTATCAATTTTTAAATTTAGGAATGAGTATAAGGAAAATTGCACAAGCGCTTAAAAGGTCACCTAGTACAATATCTCGAGAAATTAAAAGAAATTCTTCTAAAATAAAATCCAGTAGAGGAAGTTACACTAAATACTTCCCAATAAAGGCAAATGACAAATATCGTCATAGAAGGAAAGATTGTCATAGGAAAACCAAGTTTTCTAAAGATGTTATTGAGTATTTAACTATAAAAATTAATGAACATTGGTCACCTGAACAAATATCAAATAGAAATACAAATTCTATTAATCATATACCATCTACATCAACTATATATAGGCTTATACACGCAAAAAAACTGCCAAAAACCAGTATGGAAAATTTGAGAAGAAAAGGAAGATTTAAAAGACCAGCAGAAAAAAGAGGAAAATTTAACGATAAAGGCAGAACTATTAAGAAAAGACCTAAAGAAATATACAAAAGGCAAGAGCTAGGTCACTGGGAAGCAGATACAGTAGAATCAGGCAGGTTCGATCATAAAAGAAAAAGTGGATACTGTTTCGTAACTTTAGCAGAAAGAAAATCTAGATACTATATAGCAATTCTAGTTGAAAATAGAAAATCAGAAAATGTAACACCTGCAATAATCAATGCACTAAAAGATTTTCCCAAAGAATTAGTGAAAACAATAACTTTTGATAGAGGTAAAGAATTTTCAGAATTTGAGAAAATAGAAAAAGAGTTAGGATGTAAAACTTATTTTTGTGACCCCTACTGTGCATGGCAAAAGGGTACAAATGAAAATAGTAATGGACTTTTAAGGGAGTTTTATCCTAAGGGTATGGATTTATCGGAAGTAAATATTAATGATTTAAATTATAACTTAAGTTTAATGAATAATAGACCTAGGAAATGTATAAAATATAAAACACCTAAAGAAGAACTTTTTGGTTTCTTACCATAGGTGTTGCATTTGATTTGACAATTCGTCAATAAAAAAAGCCCTTATGTGACATTCATCACATAAGGGCGAATATATCCGCGTTACCACCTTATTTTTAAATACATATATACATATGCATTTTCTCATTATTCAGTACGTATTCATACCTAGCACAAGATATCGGATGCAACCGGAAAAGTTTAAAAGCAAATGCCGTTCGACTTTTCTAACTCCAAGACCATTTTCAACAACTATTCTTTATCTCATTTCACCAAACTGAGACTCTCTGAAAAAGCATTCATTGTTTACTCTTCTTATCAACGTTAATGTTTATTCATTTAGCTTATGGATATATAATACACGCTCCAAAAATATTTGTCAAGCTTTTTTTCAAAAAACTTTTAAAAACTTTTTTGTCATTTAATTATAACTACTTAAAGTACGGGTTTTTACGCAAATTATCCAGTAATTGCCCGTATGTTGTCCAACCCAAACCTAGGTCAGAATACTTTGCATAAGGATTGTCGATGCTGTAATGTCCGTCACAGAATCCTTTGTTAACCAAAATAGGTTCACGAACTTTTGAATATCCAGTGTATAGTTGGTTTTTGCCGCGTTCTACTTCTGGTAGTATTTCCATAATCAGCTTCGGCCTATTTTCAAATCCGTAGTCTTTTGCGTTCTTATGAGAAATCGTAGAATGAGTAAAATCCAAGAAATACATCTTGCCATTTAATCTTGCTCTGTCGATTGAATGATTTCTGTATGGATTGGAATTTTTGTCCAATTCATCGTCAGGCATTGAATCCACCCACCAAATTTCAGAATAAATTCCGCAATTATTTAGCACATCATTGGCAAGTTCACTGAACGAATTACAAGTTCCTTCTTTGTTCAACAACAAATCACAACCAAATGTCGATGAAAGCTGTGGATCGTATCTGTAATCGTCAATCAAAACTTTCGCCAAATTTTTTACTGTTTCAAAATCATCCTTGCCTTTTACTTTTTCTGACAATTCGTTTAGCTTATCGATGTATTTGTAAGTGAATTCCAAGCTATAAGGCTCATCTCTGAAATCTTCGTTCAACACCGATTTTAATTTCATAGAGAAAATTGGTTTACCGATTGAAGAATCCTTCACAAATTTCATATCTCCAACTACCAAATTATCTTCGGCAGTTTTCTTATCGTTCTTATCGTATTCATTCATAAAATTTTCGACTTGCGATTTGTCATTGCCCAAGAATACTATCTCTTCTTTGCCACGTGTTTCGTGCAATTTTTTGATGACTTTGATTAATTTGTCCTTCGTATCCACGTATTCATCGTAATTTACCGACGAATCAATTTCGCTTGGCTTTTTGCCATTCAAATCGTCTTTTGGTTGAACTTGCTCTACTGTAGCTTTACATTCTATTTTTTTTTCTTTTTTGTTACAACCTGTAACTCCAAGTACAAGCGCCAAGCTCAACATTACTGATAATAATTTTTTCATAAAAATTATGCACTGCAGCTATCGCAGTCCTCCACTTCTAATGATTTACTTCTTACATAATAGATGGATTTGATTCCTTTTTCCCACGCTCTGATGTAGATATTCAATATTGTTCTCATCGTATAATCAGTCGTGATGTAAATGTTGACCGATTGTCCTTGGTCGATGTGACGTTGTCTTATACTTGTCGCATCTACAGTTATATTTTGGTCCAATTCGTGGGCATTTTCGTACAACCAGAATGTTTGTGGGCTAAGTCCTGGAGCAACACGTGGAACAATTGTGCCCTTCTTTTCTTCAAGGAAATATCTGCTCATTACAGGATCTACTGCCGCAGTAGTTCCTGCGATTATAGAAGTTGAACCAGTTGGTGCCACTGCCATCAAATATCCATTTCTCATTCCGTTTTTCTTAATATCATGATACAATTCGTTCCATTTTTCAGAATTGTAATCTCTTAATTTGAAATACTCGCCATTTTCCCAATCAGAACCTTCAAAATATTCGTAGGATCCTTTTTCCTTGGCGATTTTATTACTTGCTTTGATAGCGTAGTAATTGATTTTTTCGTACAATTTATCTGCAAATTCCAAATGCTTTTCAATATCAGAATACATAATATTGTTTTTTACTAAGCAGTGATGATATCCACTTGTCCCGAGTCCGATTGGACGGTATTTTTTGTTAGTGTACTTTGCGTATTCCAATGGATAAAAGTTCAAATCAATAACATTATCAAGTCCTCTAACCGCTGTTTCCACAACTTCTTCTAATTCTTCATCATTGTTCACATCAATATTTCCCAAAACAAGAGAAGCCAAGTTGCACACAACAAAATCTCCTGGTTTTGTTTTTGTAACGATAATATCGTCTCCGTCCTCTGTTTCTATAGTTTCACTAATAGAATGAATTTCGCTCATATTTTGCATAATTTCTGTACACAAATTAGAAGAATAAATCATTCCCTTGTGTTTGTTTGGATTCATTCTATTTACAGTATCACGGTTGAAAGTGAATGGAGTTCCTGTTTCTGTCCATGATTTTATAATAAGTCTTACCAAATCTTTTACTTTTATGCTACGTCTGGAAATACTTTCGTCAAGCACACATTCGTTGTATCTTTTTTCCCATTCGTCTCCATAATAATCTTCCAAGTTATATCCTTTTTTCACAGAGATTTCGTGTGGGTCGAACATATACCAAGTTCCGTCTATATCGTCACGAACCATCTTCCAGAACAAATCAGGGTAGCAAACAGATGGGAACACATCGTGTGCCTTCATTCTGTCATCACCGTTGTTTGTTCTAAGTTGCAAAAATTCCAATATATCCTTGTGCCACACATCCAAGTACACAGCTACAGAACCTTGGCGTACTCCCAATTGATCCACTGCAACAGCAGTATCATTTGCAAGTTTAATCCATCTGATAACTCCACCTGCAACACCTTGGAAACCACGAATGTCGGATCCATTTGCACGAACTTTTCCGAAATACAATCCCATTCCACCACCATGCTTAGAAACTTGTGCGAAATTATTTATCGAACGATAAATTCCTTCCAAAGTATCAGGAACAGTGTCTATGAAACAGCTTGACAATTGATTGAATGGCTTTCTGGCGTTACTCATCGTAGGAGTTGCCACAGTCACTTTCAATGTGGACAAATTATCGTAGATCTTCTTTGCCCAATGAATTCTATCCTTTTCTTTAAGTGCCAAATGCATCGCAATCCCCATGAACATTTCTTGTGCAGATTCCATCACTCTGTTGTCATGAGTTTTAATCAAATATCTTTTTATAATCAAATCCAAAGCACTGAATGTGAATAACTTATCCCTATCGTCATCAATGTATTTTTCCAATTCGTCAATATCATCATCAGTATACACTTCTCTGATGTATGAACCATACAATCCTCTCTCATCCAAAAACTTAATCTTTGATTTGAAATCTTGAAGATCGTATTGAACTTCTAACTTCTTAATATTTTGTTTCAAATTATAATTCATAAACAAAGATGCAATATATTCCCAATTTGGAGCTTCCTTACTAACAAGTTCCCCAGAAGCTTTCGACAATAAATTCACCATATCGTATTGTGACAAATTAGGCTTAACAAATGATTCGAACTTCAAATACAAATTCTCAATCGAATACCTAGTAGAATCGTAATGTTCTTGAATATATCTAATGATTTCGATGACATCTTCATCTGTGATAAATCTTTCGAACTCTTCGATAACTTTTCTGTCTGTGGTATGTTTTGCACGATACAAAATAAAAGATTTTACAACCTTGTATTGACCGTGATCAATCAAAGTCAATTCCACCAAATCTTGAATTTCTTCCACAGTAACCACATGATTTTTCGGATACTTGTTCACAATAGTGTTTTCAATTTCTTGTGCCATAGCTTCCAATTCATTTTCCTCTGCATAAATTCCTACAGAAGCATAAGCTTTTTTCATGGCTAATTTTATCTTCGACCTATCAAAATCGACAATATTGCCATCTCTCTTTTTTATTTCCATTATTACTCCCTTTTATCGTGTATATAGTGGATTATAAAAACCCAACTACAATTTATAGTATTAATTCCTATTAAATATTACCACAAATCTAAGTGAAATAACACTGAAAATATAGTATTAAAATTTTTCAAAAAGCTAAAAATATATAATTTTAATAAAATGTTCAAATCATTTTACATCAGAAATTCTACTCTTTCCTAGCTTTAAAATCGGTAAATCATCAACTAATTTTTTCTTCTTGTCACACAAAATAATATAGTTGATATTCTTCTCATAAAACATTTGAGTAAGTTTTCTCAGATTTTTCTTAGCAAAAATTTTTGTGTAATTATTGTAATTTTTTATAATCACAAACTGACTCTGCGCCAACACAACCTTCGCATAAAAAAGTTTGATGATAGTATCATCATCACATTCTTTTAACTTATTATCCAAATCCACATTCAGACTTTCATTCAAACTCTCAATTCTCCTGTAAATTGTCACAGGAGACATCTTCATTGAACGCAACACCAACGACAAATTATCGTACACATTCAAATGAGGATACAACATAAACTCATCCACAACATAAAATCCACGGTACTTCGATATCACATTGTTTGAAATCTTTCCATCTATTAACATCTTCCCATTTGCGTATTTTACATTCATTAATACAGCTATGAACTTATCCAAAGTTATTTTGTTTGAAAAAACCTGACAATTCTGAGAGATTTTCCCTGTCAAATTTTCAAAATAATTCGTACTATAATTTTCAAATACAATATCCATAACTACCTTCTAACCCTAATCTTAGTTATAATATCCCAACACAAATTGACAACAGAAAATATCGCCACAATTATAAAACCTATCAAGTAATAATAATTACTGTTAAGCTTTCTTACAAAAAATATGAGAATATCCATAGCACCCTCATTGTAAATATCGACCATGTGAGAAAAATACACTCCAGTGAAACAAAACATCACATAAAAAGCCATAAAATTCAACAAAATCGTAATCAAATTAACCTTGTTAGAATAAATCGGAAACACAACCCATCTATAATACTCAAACTTGTTCATATCGTCATTGTGCATCAAATAATTGATATTATTAGAGAAAAATCCTATTCTTTGCATTGAATACACGTTATAAGCTGTTAGCGCACCTATAAGTAACCAAAAAGTCAACCTAAAAATTAACATCAAACTTTGGTCGTGAAGTACGTATTGGTTGAAAATTCCAAATATTTTCGTAAACACAAAATCATTTGGAAACATCAGCAATACAAACAGTGATGCAATTGACATAATACACATGAAAAGATTCAGTTCCTTGTCAACTCTGGAGAAAATCCTCCACACAATCAAAGATACAATCTCTCCAATAGAAAACACCATCACACTAAGTAGAGCACACGCACACACTATCTTCAAATTAAACTGAATGTAAAATCGTTCGTAATTTTTCAGAACAAGTGTCAAATCCTCTCCCAAAACAGTTGCAATCACAACAAAAATATTAAAAACGGCAACTATTCCACACAGTATCCAGTAAATAAGTTTAATATTATTAATGAAAAATCCTTTAACCTTTAATTTTATGTTAATAATCGACTCTCTAAAATTATTCGGACGAATTCCTTTATTAATATCTCTGACGATTTTTTTATAATTTACTATATTGATAATTTCCAAAACGACCAATATGCCAATAATAAACTCATCCAGTTTATCGATATGCGTATCTCCAATAAGAATGAACACACTCGCCAAAAATATCGCAATCATAATCAAAAACTTATACAGTTGATTGAACTGAAGCTGTCCCACACCAGGAATTAAATATAAAGCCTTGAATGTTGTATCGTAATCTTTGGGATCAACCTTCATATTTTTTCTCAAATCGTACAAATCACGCCTAAGCTTGTTCACCTCAGTATTTATTCTCTTTTTGTACACATGCTTCAGGCTTCTCTTAACACTGTACAAATACACGCTATCCTTTGAATACTCACTTACTATGAACTCCCTTTTATTTTTCGATTTAAGATGAGCTCTTTTACTTTTCTTATCCGTGTCTATTGAATTATCGCGTGAAAATTTATAACTCTCTACAATTTTCTTCAAATAAAACCTAAAATTAAATCCTTTTTCTATATCTCCAGAATTTTTGATAGCATCGTCCAAAAAACTCATATCATTTTCCATATCTTGAAAAATCTGAATGATTTCATCGCATCTTTCTTCTACAAGTTTATTCTTAGTGTATATGTAATTATACTGAGAAGATACATCCTTATATTCCTCATAAAAATCAATCTTAGATTGAGCTATAAATTTTTCCACAAGAGCCCTATTTAACAAACTGTCATTGTGATGAGGAAGACTGTGCTTGAATCTAATGACAGAATTGTCCAATTCTTTGAGGAAATTTATCTCTTTAGTTTTGATTAATTCGATTTTTTCGTTCATATCGAACTCCTAAATTTTACAAATTATTGACATATTTTTACTTATTTAGTATGTAGCTTTTATGCAGATTATTTTATTGTGATATTATATTTACATATTTTTACCACTTTCAAATATTACATTGTTAATTAATAAAAATATTACTTTACAAATTGAATAAAATATATTATCATATTTCGTGGAGGATTATGATGTTTTACATATTAATAAATGTTGTAGCGGTTGCAGTCGCAGCCCTTTTGGGAAGACTTTTGAAATCTTTCCTACCAAAAAAACTAATAAAAAGTATAATGGACGTTGTCGCCGTTTGTATATTAATAATGGGAATCCAAGGAAGTGTCAAAACAAATAATTTTATTTTTATGTTGATTTCCTTAGTTATCGGTGCTATAATAGGTAACGGTCTTGATTTGGATAAGAAATTAGCCAACCTTGTAGAGTATTTGCAAAACAAAGTTCCAGACTCATCTGGCTCGTCCATGAAAGGCGCTATTGCATTAATAATGCTACAAAATATCGGATCATTGGCAATCCTTGCTCCATTGAATTTAGGATTAAGCGGATCCGCTGACATAATGCAATTTAAAATAATATTAGACGGTATCACAACATTTTTGTTCTCAGCAACATACGGATTCACAGTTGCACTGTCAGGCGTTGTTGGACTTGTGATGAACACACTAATATTTTTATTATCAACATCACTAAGCAAAGTCTTAGTACCAGAAGTAATTGAAAACATCTCCGTAGTAGGATCATTGTTGATAGTCCTACTTGGTATAGATATGCTAGAAATTAAAAAATTCAAAATCATGGATTACATTCCAGCAATATTTATTCCAATATTTTGGTTTATCATCAAACAATTACTTCACATCTAAATTAGTTAATAAGTTAGAGGGGAAAACTCTCATGCCTTCAAAATTTTCCAGAGTTGACTCCCCTTACTCCTTTCTTATATGCACATGATTTTAAATCATGTGTTTTTTTTATTATACCTCATTTCGAGAAATTTAAAACAAAATCATTTTTTTCAAATTTTTTTAAATATTTTTCAAAAAAACTTCAAAAAAGTGTTTAAAACATTTTTCAGTGGGTATATATATACTACAATAAAAGATATCTAAATTGTAGAGCAGAACTGTTACTTTAGTTTATTGATTCCGATGAAAAGGATATATAAACAAAAATCGCAGGAATACTACCCGTTTTATTTGAAGACAAATAAAACTAGAACCTTTAAACATTTAAACTTAAAACATTAAAATTTAAAATTTTATCCTAAGTATCGAAAACTTTAGTTAATTAAAGATTTAAAGATTGATTCGTTATATCTTGAAAAGCAAGTTTATCTGATAGATTACTATTAAGGAGTGGATAAGGAAATGATCGAACCAAAATTTCAGTTTAAGTGCAGTTTGCTCGGAAAATAAGAGTTGTTTCAGAAGATGGAAAATGACTCTTATTTTTTTGTGTCCATTTTCTTTCATTCCCTTCCCCGTAATTTTTAAAGAAGACTATCTCAATTTTTGTTAATTGCTTCATTTCCCTTGTTTTTTATTTTTCATCTCCAACCTACCCATGTCTTGCCATTTTTGTCTAGCGAAACCCCAACACAACTCTCTAACCTTGTCCTGCAATCCCCAAAACTCGCGAAACCTTTAAGCAAACAATCGAGCTGTATATCTTGAAATTATGTAAACAGTCAAGCCTTTTTGCTAAGAATATCATACGGAGAAAATTTTCTTGATTTCAAATCGAAAAAATCCGTCAGAAATCGCACCGCTTGAGCGTGAGCGAGCTTGCGATTTCAGGATTTTGAGATTTAGAAATCACAAATTTTCGTAGTCTAGATATTCGTGCAAAATGCTTGATCTGTGATTTCTAGCGAATAAGATTATTAAATTTTACTCTAGATATTCGTGCGAGATGTTTGCTTTGATTTTGTTCCCTGTGTGTCCTGCATCTGTTGAACAGCGAATACTCAGCACAATTTTGTATATTGTCCTGCAATTCCCATAAAAAAAGAAGCCTTATTCAGACTTCTTTTTAAGTTTAACAATATCATTGTTGTATAAAATTTGTATGAATTGAGATAGTCTCTCGTATAGAGGTTCTACCTCATCTCCGTATTGTTCTTTTAATTTATTCCCAATTTCCATAATGTTTGCTTTACCATCAATCATCCTGAAAACATCACTACCGTAACTTTCAAGCTTGATGTTGGATTCTTTTGGTGTGAAGAACATCTTTTGAGCAATCTTATCAAAAATATGATTGTGTTTTTTTACTAAATACACAAGATCATCTTTTTCATAAAACTCTATCTTGTCATTGACCTCAGGAATAAATTCTAGGAAATTTTTATTTCGCTTCATTAGTATTTACGTTCTTAATACAAGTTCTAACTAGAACTGCTAATAACAATATGAATACTATAATTGATCCAATTGTGCCAATGTTGAATTTTGAAGATAAATCAAGAACTTCACTTAATGTCTTGTCTCCTACTTTGATTATAGCAAATGCAGCAAGTAAAATACCTACAACACCTTCACCTGCAATAAATCCAGATGTGAACAATACACCATTTTCTTCTTGTTCTTTTCTTAATTCTTCGTTTTTAACTTTTCTCTTGTCAACAAATAATCTGATTAAACCACCAGTCATGATTGCTGTAGAAGTGTTGATTGGCAAATACAAACCTACTGCAAATGGTAAAACTGGAATTCCTAAAATTTCAACAACAACTGCAATGAATGCTCCTGCGAAAACTAATCCCCAAGGAAGTGATCCACCCATTACACCTTCGATTATAAGTTTCATCAACATACCTTGTGGTGCAGGAAGTTCGTCTGTTCCATATCCCCAAGATGAATCTAATAACCATAAAATAGCTCCGATTACAAGTGCAGATACAGCAACACCAATTAATTCACCGATTTGTTGTTTATATGGAGTAGCTCCAACCAAGAAACCAGTCTTTAAGTCTTGTGAAGTATCCCCTGAAATAGCAGCGATAACACAGATTACAGTACCAATTGAAATTGCCATCATCATACCATCGTGACCAGTATTTCCCATAGCTTTGATTAATAATGAAGTTATTAATAAAGCCGCAATAGTCATACCAGAAACTGGGTTGTTAGAAGATCCAATAAGACCAACCAAACGAGATGATACAGTTGCAAAGAAGAAACCAAATACAACGATAATGATTGAACCAATAGGACCAACTGGAATAATTGGTAAAACAGCCATTACAACTGCGATAGCAAGAATAGCTATTCCTATGAATTTCATACTCAAATCTTTTTCAGTACGAAGAACTGAGTCTGTACCCAAACCTTGTGATTTGTAGTCTTTCATAGCATCTCTGAAAGTTCTAATAATTAGTGGCAATGATTTAATTAAAGATATAATACCACCAGTAGCTACAGCACCAGCTCCTATATATCTTAAATAAGTACCCCAAATATCTTTTACTGTCATAGCAGAAATAGCCTTATCTGCAGCACCGATTATGTTGTCTCCACCGAATAATTTCATAAGTGGCATAATAACTAACCAACCTAAAGTTGCACCACTTAGCATATATCCAGAAATCTTAGGACCACAAATATAACCAACACCTACCAAAGATGGAAGTGGGTCGATACCGATACCAGCACCTGAGAAAGATTTAACTGTAATTTCTTTTGATAATGAAGATGGGAAAATCTTCAAACCATCAGCAAAGAATTTGTATACAGCAGCCAAACCTAAACCCTTGAATACAAGCTTAGCCTTGGATCCACCTTCTTCACCTGCTAATAAAACTTCTGCACAAGCAGTTCCTTCTGGATATGGAATAACCCCATGTTCCTTAACTATTAAAGCATTTCTCAACGGAACCATGAATAAAACCCCTAATAAACCACCAATAAGAGTAATAACCCCTATTTCGATTAATGATGGAGCTGGTTCATTCCATTCCTTCATCCAAATAAATAATGCTGGCATTGTAAAGATAGCACCTGCAGCAACTGATTCCCCTGCGGATCCTATAGTTTGAACGATGTTGTTTTCCAAAATAGAATCCCTCTTGAAAATCAATCTGATAACTCCCATTGAAATAACTGCAGCAGGAATTGATGCAGAAACTGTCAAGCCAACTCTAAGACCTAAATATGCATTAGCTCCACCAAATACAATTGCCATGATAATACCGAAAATAATAGAGAATGGTGTAAGCTCTGGCAAGACCTTATCGGCCGAAATAAAAGGCTTAAAGTCATTATTATTGTTACTCATAAATATACCCTCCTTTTTATATATATAAATTTACAACATCATTATACCAAATTGAATTTATTTTGTCAATAATATTTATTGCATTACACTTAAATACTCAAATAATTATAAAAATATTTAAGAAACAAATATCTGAACTTTTCTACTAAAATAGTTTGAATTTTCCCAAATTAATAGTATAATAAAAGAGTTGGAATAAATTAATTGGAGGAAATTATGAAAAAGAAATTTTTAACAGTATTATTAGTATTATCAATGGTTGTATTAGCATCATGTTCTAATCAAAAAGGATCAGAATTAGAAAGCAAATTAAAAGAAGTAGAAACAGATAAAAAATTTGCTATCGAAAACTTAAACGACGCTAACAACAAAATCAAAGAATTAAACGCAAAAATTCAAGAACAAGAACAAGGATACAGCTCAAAAGTATTAGTAAACGACCTAACAGCTGAAATGACAAACGAACAATTGCAAAAAGTATTAACAAACACAATTGCTTACAAATTGACAGCTGATGATCAAGAATTAGCACAAGAAACAACAGTTGAAGTAGCAGAAATGCCTAAAACATTAAACTTCATCGTACAAATTCCAGAAGACTTAAAATCATCAGAAAAAGCAAAAACAATCTTGAACTTACAAGCACCAAAAATCAATGTAAATGGTAAAGCAGCACAAGTTGAAGAACAAGAAGAACACGACGCAATAAAATACGTAGTAAACTTAGAATCTGCAGGAAAAGAAGCAAAAATCGACCTACCACAAGACATAAACGCAAAATTACAAAGACCAAACCAACAACTTGTAATCAAAGCAAAATAATGAACACCTAGCCACTAGAAATCTAGTGGCTATCATTTTATCCTTTTATTTCTCTGTTTTCCCCCAAGTCTAGTGATTTAATTTTATAATTTTCTATTTAAATCTATACGTCCTTTATCCTAGTCTAGTGATCCTTATCAAAAATTTATATCTGTGTCTCTCAATTCTTGAACATCTCGAAACCTTCGAGCAAACAATCGAAGCTAAGAATATCATACGGAGATAATAATCATAAATTCAAGCGAAGGGAACCGTTAAAAACTGGGCTGTTTGAGTGCATAGCACGAGTTCACAATTTTAGGTTCACAAGCTTAGAATTTATTTATTTTCGTAGTCTAGATATTCGTGCAAGATGTTTGCTTACTTTCTAACCTACGTGTGTCCTGCAACTGTTGTCTAGCGAAAATTTTTTTATCATTTTCTATCCTCTCCCTGCAATCATCAACACTGAAAAACCTTCAAGCAAACAATCGAAGCTAAGAATATCACCATATAAAATTTAATGCTTCTTATGAGCGACGCTTCGAACGAGGAAATCTTCAGTTAAATTTTTTAAAAGAAGATTTCTGAAGTGAGGCTGAGCGAGTGAGAACATTAAATTTTTCACAAGATATTCATGCGAGATGTTTGCTTATTTCATTACCTATGTTTATCCTGCAACTGTTGTATTGCGAATTCTATAAACTATTTTCTATCTTAATATAGCTAAAAGAACGCACAAAAAAGACCTAGCGGACTTGTCATCACTAGATCTTAATTGTTTGGCGACTACCTACAGCAGACAGTTCCTACGAATCATAGATTCGTGGCAACTGGTTGCAACATCATTTATAATCCAGAAATTTAATGTTTTTCATGAGCGACGCTTCGAACGAGGAAATCTTCATTTTTGCTTTTTAAAAAAAGAAGATTTATGAAGTGAGGCTGAGCGAGTGAAATCATTAAATTTCCCGTCTAGCTCTCCCACAAGTGGGCTCGTAGGTTCATTGGTTAAAATAAAAAAGATCTAACGGATCAAATCACGTTAGACCTTAATTGTTTGGCGACTACCTACTCTCCCACGACGTTTCCATCGTAGTACCATCGGCGTTAAGAGGCTTAACTTCTGTGTTCGGCATGGGTACAGGTGTATCCCTCTTGCTTTTATCACCATACTTATTCACTTTTTACA